>JAPPNE010000027.1 GCA_028818775.1 Deltaproteobacteria bacterium
CGAGGCTCGGCTCACGGAGACAGACCACCGTCTCCTTGCCGATACGGTTCAGCCCGTCGGCCAGACCCACCGACGTGGTGGTCTTGCCCTCGCCGGCGGGGGTCGGCGTGACCGCGGTAACGACCACAAGCTTGCCGTCCTTGCGGTCGGAGAGGGAACTCACGTAGGAGAGATCGATCTTCGCCTTGGTGTGTCCGTAGGGCAGCAGCGCCTCCCGCGGAACCCCCAGGCGGTCGCCAATCTCCGCGATCGGCTTGAGCACCGACTTCCGTGCGATCTCGATATCGCTCTCTGCCATGATCCCTCCCCCGGTTGCCGGTTCCGGGCTCGGTTCAGTGCCGGTAGCCTCGGAGCCGGTCGTAACGCTCGATCTGCTTCGCGGTGAGCTCGCGGGTGCTCTCGATGTGCGCCAGCAGGTGGATGGCCTGGAGTTGTCCGCGCATGATTCCGAGATGCTCGGTCATGCGGGTCGTTTCGGCCGCGGTGGGCCGCCCCGCGGCGAACAGGTTCGCGAGGTGGGACTCCGCCTGGAGTATGGCCTCGCCCTTGGCGACGGCGCTGGTCTTCATTTTCGCGTGAATCGCCTCGATGCGTACGACCTGTTCCCGGGTGAGATCGAGGTCGGCCTTGAGATCGAGGAGGTGTCGCGGCCCGGGGAAACTGTTCAGTTCGGCGGCGCGCGCAAGGCCCATGCCGTCGCCGTTCCGCAACTCGCGCACCTCGTCGGGCGTGAGGGTGGCAAACTCGGCGCTTTGGGTATGCGCGTAGGGGGACATCCTGTGATCGTGCTGTGCCAACGCCCATGTCGCCGTGAGGGCGAAGAGGCTGATACAGCCAAACAAGCCAACCGTCTTTGTCTTGGTGGTCATCGTCGAGACTCCGTGGCTGCGCCTACGCTTCCACGCCAGCACCATGGGCAGTGAACCCAGGGACACGGTCGGGGTTGGTCAACAACGATCAAGCATAGGGTTGGTATTGGGAAGAGCGGCGCGGTGATCCCGGCGGATCACGGAACCACGTCTCTGTGCAGGCTCTCGTCGCTCACGCGCCGCCTGGGCCGGCAGTTTGGGATCGTGCACCAAACAACCGGCCGAGCGGCACGTGAGGCGATCCGGACGCCTGAGTAGCGGCGGGTTTCGACTAGTGCAACGGCGAGAAGGACGCCGGCACCACGATGGAGTTCTCCTGGTGGAGCAGCATCTCGCGGGTGGTAGGGGGCCAGTTGGGGAGCTTCATGGCCTCGGCACGGAGCCGGGACCGCTCACCCATGTCCTTGTACGGCCAGATGTGCACCCACTGGTTGAGCGCGCCGTATGTGGTGAACCAGGCGGCTGCCAAGGGCGAGATCTTGACCCGGTCCTCGATGCACTCCTGCCAGCGCTCGATCAACGCCGGGATAGAGCCCGGATGGACCGTGTAGGTGCGGATCTCGTAGATGTTGCCCAGCTCACGGGGCTCCAGCGGCGGAGAGAACGGCGCCGCCTGAAAGACCTTGCTCTCCTGCGTCACCATGAACTCGCGTACCTTGGGCGGCCAGTGGCCGGTGGCACGGGCCTCGGCGCCGATGCGGTCCTTCTCCGCGAAGCTCTCGTACGGCCAGATGTGGATAACCTGGTTCAGCGGCCCCACCTCCGAATGAAAGAACGCCCCCAGCGGAGAGATCTTGGCGCGGTGCTGCAGCCCTTCCTCGAAAGCCTTCTCGAAGTCCGGCGTCTTGCCGGGCTTGAGCGTATAGGTTCTCATCTCGATGATCATGTGTGTCCTCCTGGGTTCTGGCGGTGAAGTCTGTTCCCTTTCTTTCCGTTTTGGCCGGCAAATGCAACACCCTCACAGGCAGCGTTTCTCCGGGCAAGGTCCTGCGTAGCCCGCTCCATTCGCCTCCAGATACTCCTTCAGCGCTCGCGCCGTGTACGACCGCTTGCCGTCCCGGGCGACCTTGGACGGCGGGCCGTGCGCGACCACGCGGCCGCCCTTGTCGCCGCCTTCGGGGCCGAGGTCGACGAGGTAGTCGGCGTCCTTGATGATCTCGAGGTTGTGCTCGATGGTGATGACGGTGTTGCCGGCGTCCACCAGGCGGTGGAGGATGTCGATGAGCTTCTCGACGTCGGCGAAGTGGAGGCCGGTGGTGGGCTCATCGAGGATGTAGAGGGTCCTGCCGCGGGACTCCTTGCCGAGTTCGTAGGCCAACTTGATGCGTTGGGCCTCGCCGCCGGACAGGGTGTTGCTGGCCTGTCCCAGCGTGATGTAGCCCATGCCGATGTCGTCCAGGAGCTTGAGCGGGCGGTAGGCCTTGGGGAAGGCGCCGAAGAACTCCACCGCCTCTTCCACCGTCATGTTCAGCACCTCGGAGATGTTCTTGCCGTTGAACCGGACCGACAGGGTCTCCTCGTTGAAGCGCTCGCCGCCGCAGACGTCGCAGTCCACGAACACGTCGGGAAGGAAGCTCATCTCCTTGCGGATCCTGCCCTGGCCGGCGCACTCGTCGCAGCGCCCGCCGCTGACGTTGAACGAGAACCGGCTCGGGGTGTAGCCGCGCATGCGCGCCTCGGGATGCAGCGCGTAGATGCGGCGGATCTCGTCGAGGAAGCCGACGTAGGAGGCCGGCACCGAACGCGGCGTCTTGCCGATGGGGGTCTGGTCCACCTCCACGGCGCGCTCGATGGGCTCACAGCCGGCGAGGCCCTCGTGCCGCCCCGGGCGCCCCGCGTTCTGTCCCAGCCGTGCCTTGAGCCCCTTGAACAGCACCTCCTTCACCAAGGTGCTCTTGCCCGAGCCGGATACGCCGGTGACGCAGGTCCACTTGCCCAGGGGCAGGCGCACCTTGAGGTTCTTGAGGTTGTTCTCCCGGGCGCCGGTCACCACCAGCCAGTCGCCGCCCCTGAGGGGCCGCTCGGGCCACAGCCGGCGGCGGGCGGTGCCCAGGAACGCGCCCGTGACCGAGGCGGGATTGGCGCACACTTCGTCGGGCGAGCCCATGGC
The DNA here is from genome assembly GCA_028818775.1 of Deltaproteobacteria bacterium. NCBI lineage: Bacteria > Pseudomonadati > Myxococcota > Myxococcia > Deltaproteobacteria bacterium. The sequence continues at coordinate 2,980 of JAPPNE010000027.1, forward strand.
CACCACTTGGCCGCCGCGCACGCCCGCGCCCGGGCCGAGGTCCACGAGCACGTCCGCCGCCCGGATGGTGGTCTCGTCGTGCTCCACCACCAGCACGGTGTTGCCCGCCTCCACCAGCCGCCGCAGGGTAGCCAGCAGCCGGTTGTTGTCGCGGGTGTGCAGGCCGATGGTGGGCTCGTCCAGGATGTAGCAGACGCCGCGCAGGTTGGAGCCGAGCTGCGCCGCCAGCCGCACCCGCTGGGCCTCTCCGCCGGACAGGGTGTTGGCGCGCCGGTCCAGCGTCAGGTAGCCCAGTCCCACCTCGTCCAGGAAACGCAGCTTGTGGTGGATCTCCTTCTGGGTCTTCTCCAGCACCAACCGTTCCGCGTCCGCGCCGTTGGCGGTCAGCCGCTCCTCCAGGGAGGCGAAGCGCCCCAGTGCTTCCTTCACCGACAGGGCGGTGACCTGCCAGATGGCTCTCCCGGCCACGCGCACGCTGCGCGCCCTCGCGTTGAGCCGGGCGCCCTCGCACGACGGGCAGGTGCGCTCGCTCACGAACGACGCCAGATAGCCGCCCAGCGGACCGTCGCTCTTCACCTGGAGCCCGGCGAGCACCGTGAGAAGACCGGACACCGACGGGCGTGAGCGACCGTGGAGCAGTACCTCCCGCTGCTTCGCCGACAGCTTGCCGATGGGCACGTCGCCGGGGATGCCGAGCTTCCGCTCCAACTCGCCCTGGCACTGGTTGAGCCGGCGCTTTAGGCCCGCACGCCCCTCGGGCGCCTCCGCGCACAGGCGCTCCACCACTTCCGTAAGGCTCAATCGCGGGTCGGGTATCACCAGGTCCGCGTCGAATTCCTCGGAGGAGCCCACGCCGCGGCAGTCCGGGCAGGCCCCCTGCCGGCTGTTGAAGGAGAACAACCGCGGGTCCAGGGGCTCGTAGCCGACGCCGCAGGCGCGGCAGAAGAGGCGCTCGTTGTAGACCTCCTCGGCGCCCTCGGAGAGCACGTGGATGACCCCGTTGCCGAGGCGCAGCCCCTGGCCCAGCACCGTCTCCATGCTCAGGCGTCCGGCCTTGGCCGTGCCCACGACGATGTCGATGTCGTGCTCGTGGAAGCGCCCGAGGCCCTTTTGGAGGAGCGACGCGCTGAGGGCGGTCACGGTCCCGTCGATACGCGCGCGGCCATACCCCAACCGGCGCGCGGCCATCATCACGTCCTTGTGGTAGCCCTTGCGTCCGCGCACCACCGGGCTCAGCACGGTGATGTCCTTGCCGCGGTACCTGCGCCCCACCCGGTCGAGGATGCGGCTGCGGGTGAGCGCGGTGATGGCGCCGCCGCACTGCGGGCAGTGCTGCTTGCCCACCTTGGAGTAGAGCAGGCGCAGGTAGTGGTAGAGCTCCGTGACCGTGGCCACGGTGGAGTTGCGGCCGCCCTGGCTCAGGCGCTGCTCGATGGCCACGGTGGGCGGGATGCCCGCGAGTACGTCGACGTTGGGCCGCGCCATGATCTTCATGAACTGGCGCGCGTAGGCGGACAAACTGTCGATGTAGCGGCGCTGGCCGTCGGCGTAGATGATGTCGAAGGCAAGCGACGACTTGCCCGAGCCGCTGAGGCCGGTCACCACCACGAGCTGGTCCCGCGGGATGTCCACGTCGATGCCCTTGAGGTTGTGCTCCCGGGCGCCGATGATCTGGATGGCCCCGGCGCCGTTGAGCGCCGTTCCGTTGGAGCCCGGCGTCTCGGCGGCTTGCCCGTTGGACGCGTTTCCGTCTCCGCTTCCGTCGTCGGCCTTCCCGTTCGGCGCAGGTGCGGCGGACCGCGCCGCCGTCCGCGGTTGCGGCTGCGTCTTGGCCAGCGTCGGGCTGAAGCGGGACGAGGACGGGCGCAGGTGGTCCTTCAGGTAGCGACCGGTGTGGGAGCTCTCCACCGCCGCCACTTCCGGCGGCGTGCCCGTGGCCACCACCTCGCCGCCGCCGTCGCCGCCCTCGGGCCCCAGGTCGATGATGTGGTCGGCGCACTTGATGACCTCGGGGTTGTGCTCGATGACCATCACCGAGTGGCCCTGGTCGATGAGCTCCTGCAGGGCGGACAGCAGCCGGCGTATGTCGTGGAAGTGCAGGCCGGTGGTGGGCTCGTCGAAGATGAACAGCGTGCCGGTCTTGGTGGCCCGGACGATGTGGGAGGCCAGCTTGAGGCGCTGGGACTCGCCGCCCGACAGGGTGGTCACGGGCTGCCCCAGGCGCAGGTAGTCGAGGCCCACCCGGACCAGCGGCCGCAGCCCGCGCGCGATCTCCGGCTGGTCGCCGAAGAACTTCATGGCCTCGGCGATGGTGAGCCCGAGCACGTCGTGGATGTTCTTGCCGCGGTAGGTGACCTCCAGCACCTCCTGGCGGTAGCGCGCGCCGCCGCACTCCGAGCAGGTGGCGTACACGTCCGAGAGGAACTGCATCTCGATCTTCTCGAAGCCCTCGCCGCGGCACGACTCGCAGCGTCCGCCCTCCACGTTGAACGAGAAGGTGGACGGCGTGTAGCCGCGGAAGCGCGACAGGTCCACGCCGGCGAACAGGCGCCGGATGGGGTCGAACGCCTTCATGTAGGTCACCGGGTTGGACCGGGGCGTGGTTCCCAGCGGCGACTGGTCCACCAGGATCACCTCGGGGATGCGGTCGATGCCGCGGATCTCGTCGCAGTCCGTCAGGGTGGCCAGCGGCGAGGCCTTGAGGCGGCGGATGTTGTGGGCGATGACCTCGTCCACGAGGCTCGACTTGCCCGAGCCGGACACGCCGGTGACGCACACCAGCCGTCCCAGCGGGATGCTCACGTCGATGTTCTTGAGGTTGTTGGCGCGGGCGCCGAGGATGTCCAGGGTGCGCCCCCGGATCAGCGGGCGGTAGCGCACCGGCAGCGGAATGGACCGGCGCTGGGTCAGGTAGTCGGCGGTGAGGGAGGTCTCGCTCGCCAGCAGCTCGCCGTAGGAGCCGGCGAACACCACCTCGCCGCCATGCTCGCCCGCCTGCGGTCCCAGGTCGATGACGTAGTCGCTCTCCTTGATGATCTCCGGGTCGTGCTCCACCACCACCACGGTGTTGTGGTTGGCGCGCAGGCGGTGGAGGATCTCCACCAGGCGGTGGCTGTCGCGCGGGTGCAGGCCGATGGAGGGTTCGTCCAGCACGTACAAGGTGTTCACCAGGGACGAGCCGATGGCGGTGGTGAGATCCACCCGCTCCAGCTCGCCGCCCGACAGTGTGCGCGACTGGCGGTCCAGGGTCAGGTACTCCAGCCCCACGCCCATGAGATAGTCGAGGCGGCGGCGGATCTCGTGGAGCACGAGGCTGGCCACCTGGTCGCGGGTGGCGTCCAGATCCAGCGCCCGGAAGTACGCGTGCGCCTCGGCCACGCTCATGCGGTTCACGTCGGCGATGTTGCGCCCGGCGATGAGGAAGTTCAGTCCCTCGGGCTTGAGGCGGGTGCCGTGGCAGTCGCCGCAGGTCACGTAGCAGCGGTAGCGCGCCAGGAACACGCGCACGTGCATCTTGTAGCTCTTCCGCTCCAGCCACTCGAACCAGCCGCGGATGCCGTAGTACTTGCCGTCGTGCCAGCTTCCCTCGCCGTCGATGATGAGCCGGCGGTCCTCCTCGTCCAGCTCGGCGAAGGGGCGCTCCAGCGAGATCCCCCGGCGCTCGCAGAACTTCTTCAGCTCGCGCAGTTCCCAGCGCGCCGCCCGGGTGGTCCAGGGCTTGATGGCGCCGTCGGCGATGGACTTGGAGGGGTCCGGGATCACCAGGTCGAGGTCGAGGTCGATGGAGCGGCCGAAGCCGTGGCAGGTCTCGCATGCCCCCAGCGGGCTGTTGAAGGAGAACAGGTTGGGCTGCGGCTCGGCGTAGGACAGGTCGCAGGCGGAACAGTGCAGGCGGTTGCTGAAGCCTTCCCGGCGCCAGCCGCCGTCCATGTCGTGCAGGTCCAGCTTTCCCTTGCCGAACTGAAAGGCCTGCTCCAGCGAGTCCGTGACCCGTTTGCGCGTGGACTTGCGGTACACGAAGCGGTCGGCGACGACGTCGACGACCTCTCCGGGCGGCGCGTCCATCGATTCCAGGTCCAGCAGGTCGCGGTCCAGCAGGAGCCGGTGGAACCCCGCCTGCTGCAGCCCGCCCTTCACGTCTTCCCAGGGCAGGGACGGCGGCACGGATACCGGAAACGTCAGCACCCAGCGCCCCCCCTCGCCGCGGTCCTGAAGCTGTCTCACGATGGAGGGCGCGCTGTCCTTGACGATGACCTTGCCGCAGCCCGAGCAGTGGAGGACGCCGATCTTGGCGAACAGGAGCTTCAGGTGGTCGTACAGCTCGGTCATGGTGCCGACCGTGGAGCGCGAGGTCTTCACCGGCCGGGTCTGGTCGATAGCGATGGTGGGCGGGATGTTCTCGATGGCGTCGACGTCGGGCTTCTCCATGCGGTCGAGGAACTGGCGCGCGTACGCCGAGAAGCTCTCGACGTAGCGGCGCTGTCCCTCCGCGTAGAGGATGTCGAACGCGACGGTGGACTTGCCCGACCCGCTGACGCCGGTCACCACCGTCAGCGCGTTGAGGGGAATCTGGAGGTCGAGGTCCTTGAGGTTGTTCTGCCTGGCGCCGCGAACGTGTATCCAGCCCTGATCCATGATGGATGGGAATCGGGATGCGGGATGGCTGTTGACGTCCGGGTTATCCGATGCCGAGCTTCTGCCGTGCTTCCTCGCTGATGCGGCTGGGGTCCCAGGGCGGATCCCACACGAGGTCGACGGTGGCTTCCTTGACCCCGGGGATCTCCCTGATGAGGGACTCGGCGTTGGCCGCGATCATGCCGCCCATGCCGCATCCCGGCGCGGTCAGGGTCATCTTGACCTCGACGGTGTCGTCCGCCACCTCGACGTCGTAGACGAGGCCGAGGTCCACGATGTTCACCGGGATCTCGGGGTCGTAGCAGTCCTGCAGGGCTTCATACACCTGTTCCTTGGTAACCATGGCTCCTCCTGCCTTGTCCCGTCCCACGAATGCTCTATGGGGCAGGTCGCTCGGTCTTCTCACACTCCTCACATGGACACAGCGAACGCAGATAGTCGAACGTGTAGATGCCGGTGCTGTGGCCGTCGCTCCAGCGGAAACCGACGGCATAGTTGCCCACCGGCTCGATGGCCACCAAGCCCGCGTCCGGCACTTCCACGAAACGCTTCTCGACGGCGGAATCGTGTCCCTGACACAGGGCGCAGGGACAGTAACCCCGGATGTATCCCTTCGGATATTCGCCCACGTGCCCATCGTCCCAGGTAATGCGCACGATGCCCTGGGCCTTGACGTGGTTGATTTCCACGGGGAACGCCATTGATGTCCTGTCTGCCCCTCCCCACCCCTGGATTCCCGCTTCCGCGGGAATGACGATTCAGGGGCTTGTTGCCTTTCTCGGACGGTGTTTTGACACAGCCTGTTCCGCGGGAATGCGGACCGGGGTATCCGTCAGGTCGTGACGATCTTCAAGCTCGGCGCCTGCTCGGCGGCTTCCGACGCGATGGAGAGCTGGCCGGCCAGGCGAGCGGCCACCTCCAGAAACGCCTGGCTGGTGGGCGAGTCGGGCTCCTGGGCCAGGATCGGCGCGCCCTTGTCGCCCCACTCGCGGATCGCCGGCACCATGGGGACCTCGCCCAGAAACGGCACCCCGAACTTGTCCGCGGCGCGCCTTGCGCCGCCGCGCGAGAAGATCTCGTGCTGCTTGCCGCAGCCGTCGCACACGAAGTAGCTCATGTTCTCCACCATTCCGACAATGGGGATGTGGACCTTGTCGAACATGGACTTGGCCCGTACCACATCCGCAAGCGCTACGTCCTGGGGCGTCGCCACCAGCACCGCGCCGCTGCACTTGAGCTGCTGCGAGAAGGTGATCTGCACGTCGCCGGTCCCAGGCGGCATGTCCACCACCAGGTAGTCAAGATCGCCCCACTGCACGTCGGACATGAGCTGCTGCAGCGCCTTGCCGAGCATGGGGCCGCGCCAGATCACCGCCTGGTCCCGCTCCAGGAAGAAGCCGATGGACATCACCGGAACGCCGTGTGCCACCGGCGGAGCCAGCTTGAAGCCGCCGTCCACCTCCACCTTGCCCGGCTCCTCGTCGACGCCCATGAGGATCGGCACCGACGGCCCGTAGATGTCCGCGTCCAGGAGCCCCACGGCGGCGCCGTGCATCTTGAACGCCACCGCCAGGTTGGCCGCCACCGTGGACTTGCCCACGCCGCCCTTGCCCGACGCCACCAGGACGATGTTCTTGACGCTCGGCAAGAGGTCGGTGGTGCCGGCGCCGGACTTGCTGCCGCGCACCTGGGCGCCGAACTCCAGGGCCACCTCCGACACCCCCAGGGGCGCCAGCGCCCGCTCCACGTCGCCCTGGATCTGGTCCTTGAGGGGGCACGCCGGCGTGGTCAGCTCCACCGTCAGCGACACCTTGCCGCCATCCACCGCGAGGTCCTTGACCATGCCGAGGGTGACGATGTCCTTGTGCAGCTCCGGGTCCTGGACGGTCCTCAGGGCCGCGAGAACGGATTCGTGTGTCGCGCTGGACATGTCGCTCCTCTTCTCTCCGCCGGCGTTGCGCCGCCAGAACCGCGTGCCGAATAGTGCCATGCAGACTTTCCTTGCCGTGCCGTTCCGCGCGGATCCGGTGGCGTGAAATGTTTGGGCCGGCTTTGGGCCGGACTGGAATGACCGAACTCAGGTTTTCCCAAACATTTGAATATAGACTCGCCCGGCCTCCATTTCAACGTGTCAATGTCCGCACGGGCTGGTGCCGCGGGCGCAGCAGATCGAGCACGGTCTTCACGGGCGCGAAGGTCGCGGCGGGAATCTCGACGAATACCGTGTTCCAGCGCGCCATGCCGCCGTTCCAGAGGCCGGGGTGTTCCAGCGCCTTGAGCGGCCGTCCGCCGCTGGACTTGACGGCGATGAACGCGCTCCGCGGTTCGCTGAAGCGCATGAGGTCGTAGGACGCTCCCGAGGGGCGGCGCACACCGCAGATCAGGTCCACCGGATTGAAGTGGGTCGACGCGGCGAAGATGTCCCGTTGGCCCGGGTCCTCCATGTCCACCTGGGACGACTCGACGATCTGGAGCGAGCACGTGCCGTCGCCGCCCCGGACCCACAACGGGCCGCCGCCGGGCTCGCCGGCGGACGGCACCATGCCGCACACCCGGAGCGGTCGATCCAGCGCCGAGCGCAGGAAACCGGCGCGTTCGGCCGCCGGCGCGCCCTTGAGGCTGTCCGGCAGCGCCACGCACAGCGCGTCGCGGGCGAACCGCGCCGCCTCGTCCACCAGGGACGCCGCGGGGTCGCCGTGGAGCGCGTCGAGGTAATGGAACACCCGGGCCTGCACTTCCACCAGCATCCCCGCCAGCGCCTTGCGGTAGCGCACCGCGGTCCCGGCAAAGACGGCGACGTTGTCGATGTTCTGAATGAACACCAGGTCCGCCGCCAAGTCGTTGAGGTTCGCCAGGAGCGCGCCGTGGCCGCCGGGCCGGAGCGACAGGCTTCCGTCCGGCTCGCGGAACGGCTGGTTGTCGAGGGTCGCGGCCAGCGTGTCGGTGTCGGGCCGCTGAAGCGAAAGGGTCACGTCGATGGAGGTATCCCGGTCCTCGTAGCGGCGGCACATGGCCGCCACATGCTCCTCCACCGCGCGCTCGTGCTCGGGGGAGACCGTGAAGTGAACACGCACCATCCCGGTCCGGTCCCGGACGTACCTGCACGCCTCCAGCAAGTGCTCGGCAACGGGAGTGCGGCAGTCGTCCGCGTAACGATGAAACGGCACAAGACCCTTGGGCAGCGCGGCGTAGCCCATTGCGTCGGGGTCGAGGAGACAGTCGAGGATTTCGCGGAAGCGTCCGGCCCGGCGCAGCGGCTGAAGCCGCTTGCCCTGCCGTTCCAGGGCAGCGTTCAACTCAGGGTAGAACGCGAAGCGTTCGAGCCCGGCCATGAATTCCCGCAGCGCCGGGTATTCCGGCGCATCGCTAAAGTCATCCACGGCCGCCACCGCATCCTCGGCCCGGTCCCGGGCCTCCAGCAGCGCCTGAAACATGCGGCTCGCCGCCCCCGACGCGGGAACAAACTTCAGACAGCGTCCGGCCCGAGCGGCCTCCTCCCCGCGCCGCGACAGCCGTTCCAACTCCGGCTCGTCCAGGACCGTGATGCCGTCCCTCGGCGTGCAGGGACGGTCCAGCACCGCGTACGGCACGCCCGCGGCGAAGGTCGCCAGATATTCGGCGGCCTGCTCGGGTGAGATGCCCCGGTCCCGGAGCTGCCTCAGATCGCGCTCGGTGAATGGATGGGCCGCGACCATGGCTCCTCCGACATCGCTCCGCTACGCCTGTCCCGAGCCCACGGCCGTCCTCACCACCTCGTCGTCGGCGTCGTTCATGTAGCCGCGGCATTCCTCGGTGCCGCACACGCACGGATACACCTCATCGCCCTGGAGCCGGTAGTCGAAGGTGATCTCCTCGCCTTCCTCGATGTCCCGTTTGGCGATGAACCAGATGCGGTTGTTGATGATGTCGGCGTAGGCGTTGCCGTCGCAAGAGTGGTTGGCGAAGCGCGCTTCGTTGCCGTTCAACGAACCATCCACGTCATACTTGTCGCTGAGATTGAAGATGTAGGTGAGTTCCTCGTCCCCCCTTGACCGCGTGGCGCCCTCTCCGGCGGGGACCTTCTCGCCCTTGTACTCGATGATGCGCCGGCCCTTCCGTATCCGTTCGCCCGCAAAGAGTCCGTCCCCGTGAATCGCGGACGTCTCCACGAACACCTTCGGAAGCACGCGCTTCGATCCCTTCGCCACCGTTCCTCCCGGCCCAAGGATATGCCTTGATCTATAGCATTGGTCCGGGTGAATGTTGATCATTCAAAACAACTCACCGTGGTTTGTTGCCTTGCCGGTACCTCCTCAATCATATACCAATAGCGTCGAATGCGATTTCGGTGAACCCGGCGAGGATGTCCTCCGCATGCACAAGGAAGGAACGAGATGGCCAAGACAACCCTGTTGAACGTGACCGTGGCGGACGCCTATCTGGCGCTTTTGGCGGACCGGGGCGTGGATTATTTCTTTGCCAACGCGGGCACGGACTTCGCGCCTATCGTGGAGGCCATGGCCAAGGCCCAGTCGCTGGAGACGCGTATCCCGGAACCGGTCACCTGCCCGCACGAGAACACGGCGTTGCACATGGCCATCGGTTACTACCTGGTGACCGGGAAGCCGCAGGCGGTGATGGTGCACGTCAACGTGGGCACCGCCAACGGCATGAACGGGCTCCTGAACGCCGCCCGCGGCAACATCCCCGTCCTGTTCACCGCGGGCCGGACGCCCACCAACGAGGAGGGGCTCGACGGGCACCGGAGCCTGGACATCCACTGGACCCAGGAGATGTTCGACCAGGCATCCATGGTGCGGGAGGCGGCCAAGTGGGATTACGAGCTGAGGAACGGCAAGCAGACCGAGACCATCGTCGACCGCGCCCTGGCGGTGGCGAAGAGTGAGCCCACGGGTCCGGTGTACCTGAGCCTGCCGCGGGAGGTGCTGGCGGAACAACTGGGCGAGTTCACCTACGAGTCGCCCGGACGCCAGCACGCGGCGGCGCCGCCCTATCCCAACGCGGCGGCCACGGACGAGGCGGCGGCGCTGTTGGCGGACGCCGAGAACCCGCTGATCATCACCAACTGGGCCGGCCGCAATCCCAAGGTGTGGGAGCCCCTGGGCGCCCTGGCCGAACGCTATGCCATCCCGGTGGTGCAGTACCGCAACCGCTACATGTCGCTGCCCACCGACCACCCCATGAACCTGGGCTACGACCTGAACCCGCTGCTGGGCCAGGCGGACGTGATCCTGGTGGTGGACGTGGCGGTGCCGTGGCTCCCGGCCACGGACAAGGTGCGCGACGACGCCAAGGTGATCCACATGGGCGCGGACCCGCTGCACAGCTACGTGCCGCTGCGCGGCCACCCCTGCGACATCGCCCTGGCGTGCGCCACGGACGCCGGTCTGGCCGTGCTGAACGAGGCCATGTCCGCGCACGAGGGCCGGGTCAAGGCCCGCATCGACAAGCGCCGGAGCGCCCTGGCGGAGATGTGGCAACAGCAGCGCGACGGCTGGGCCAAGCGCCTCGACCAGGTCAAGGACAACAAGCCCATCCACCCCATCTGGATCACTGACTGCATCAACCGGATCAAGGGCGACGACACCATCGTGGTGAAGGAATCGGCGCTGGCGTCGACCCACATCGACATCAGCCAGCCGGGCACGCTGCTCAACGCCGGCGCCGCCTCGGGCCTGGGGCACGGCCTCGGCGTCGCGCTGGGCGCCAAGCTCGCTGCCCCGGACCGGCTGGTCATCGGCACCCACGGCGACGGCTCCTACATGTTCGGCAACCCCATCGCCAGCCACTACGTCGCGGCGGAGCAGAAGCTGCCGCACCTCACGGTCATCTTCAACAACCAGCGGTGGCAGGCCGTGCGCCGGGCCACCGTTGGCCTCAACCCCGAGGGCTACGCGGCCCAGAGCGACCACCAGCCCATCACCATGCTCAACGCCGTGGACAAGTACGAGAAGGCAGTGGAGGTGGCCGACGGCTACGGCGAGCGGGTGGAGGACGCCGTCGATCTCATGCCCGCCCTGGAACGCGGCCTCAAGGCGGTGGAGGTGGAGAAGCGCCAGGCAGTGATCAACGTCATCTGCTCGGCGTAGCGGCCTTCGGCATGCGGGCGCGGCCCCAATGGCTCGGCATCGTCCAATCGGCCGCAATCCTCCTCGTGCAGGAGGGCTACTTCTGATGTCGGCCAATCCTGCGGCGGACGGCCGGGAGTTCCGCGCCTACGTGAACGCCCGCGAAGACAGGGACATCCTGCGCTTCATCACCTGCGGCAGCGTGGATGACGGCAAGTCCACGCTCATCGGCCGCCTGCTCTACGAATCGCGGCTGGTGTTCCAGGACCAACTCGCAAAGGTGGAGTGCGACAGCAAGCGGCACGGCACCCAGGGCGACAACCTCGACCTGGCGCTCCTGGTAGACGGCCTCCAGGCCGAACGCGAGCAGGGCATCACCATCGACGTCGCCTATCGCATGTTCTCCACCGACAAGCGTTCTTTCATCGTCGCCGACACCCCGGGACACGAGCAGTACACCCGCAACATGGCCACGGGCGCATCCACCGCCGATCTCGCGGTGGTGCTCATCGACGCCCGCAAGGGCGTGCTGCCCCAGACTTCCCGTCACACCACCATTCTGGCCCTTCTGGGTGTGCGCCGCGTGGTCGCGGCCGTCAACAAGATGGACCTCGTCGACTGGTCCAGGGAAGTCTTCGACGGCATCGCCGCCGCCTACCGTGACTTCGCGCGCCGGCTGGAGGTGACCGACGTCACCTGCATTCCGGTATCGGCTCTCACGGGCGACAACGTCACCGGGCCGTCAACGGCCATGGACTGGTATGGCGGGCCGACGCTGCTGCAGGCCCTGGAATCCGCCGAGGTGGCCGCCGGCCGCGAGAGCACGCCCTTCCGCATGCCCGTGCAGTGGGTGAACCGCCCCAGCGCCGATTTCCGCGGTTTCGCCGGCACCGTCGCGTCCGGGCTCATACGCCGCGGCGACCCCGTGATGTTGTGCCCCTCCCAAAAGACCTCGACCGTGAAACGCATCCTGGGCCCGGACGGCGACCTCGACGGCGCGCGCGCCGGCCAGGCCGTGACGCTCACGCTGGCGGACGAGGTCGACGTGAGCCGCGGCGACATCGTCGCCTCCGCCGCCGACCCGCCGAGCCTCAGCGACCAGTTCGCCTGCCATATCGTGTGGATGCACGACAACCCGCTGTTGCCCGAGCGTCCGTACCTTCTGAAGATCGGGACACGGTTGGCGGGGGCCCAGATAACGGCCATCAAGCACAAGCTAAACGTCAGCACGCTGGAGCACACCGCGGCCAGGACCCTCGCGCTCAACGACATCGCCTACTGCAACATCGGCCTCGACCGCCGGATCGCCTTCGATCCCTACCGGGAACTGCGGGAGACTGGCGGCTTCATCCTCATCGACCGCTACACCTACGAGACGGTGGGCGCGGGCATGATCGAATTCGGGCTGTGGCGGGGCGACAACCTGACGCTCCACCAGCTCGCCATCGACAAACCGGCGCGGGCGGCGCAGAAGAACCAGAGGGCCTGCGTCCTGTGGCTCACCGGATTGTCGGGGGCGGGCAAGTCGGCCACCGCCAACGCGGTGGAGCGGCGCCTGCACGCCATGGGGCGGCACAGCTACACCCTGGACGGCGACAACCTGAGGCACGGCCTGACCAGGGACCTGGGCTTCACCGACGCGGACCGGGTGGAGAACGTGCGGCGCATCGCCGAGGTCGCCAAGCTGTTTGTCGACGCGGGGATGATCGTTCTGGTCTCGGTGATCTCGCCCTTCCGCGACGAACGCAGCATGGCGCGCGAGATGATGGACGAGGGCGAGTTCATCGAGATCTTCGTCGACTGCCCCATCGAGGTCTGCGAGCAGCGCGACCCCAAGGGGCTCTACCGCAAGGCCCGGGCCGGCCAGATCAAGAACTTCACCGGAGTCGACAGCGCCTACGAGCCGCCCGACAATCCCGAAATCGTGTTGAAGACCGGCGAGCGAAGTGTCGACGAGGTCGCGGACCAGGTGATCGACTATCTCCGGTCGACAGTGGATCACGCGAGGTAATACTCGAGCGAATACCCCCATGCGGCCTGACACCGTTACTCAGAGGTACCCCTTCTCCCTGTAATACCGCTCGGCCCCGGGGTGCAGCGGCAGGTCCAGCGGCCCGTCCGGGGTGTCGGTGCAGAACTGCGTCATGGGCGGGATTCCGGGCGTGTCGTATTCGATGTTTTCCCGCATCTGCTCGATGACGCCCACCACTTGGTATGCCAGCTCGTCCGGCAGGTCCGCGTGGGTGACGATGGGCCAGCCGCTGAAATCGACGGCGGTTACGGGCTCGGGCAGCTTGCCGTCGAACAGCGGGCCGTCCAGCGGCGCGCGGCTGAAGCCGTAGCGGTCAAGGGACGCCATGGCCTTGGGCGAGAAGTGCAGGAACGCCATTTCCTGCTCCACCGCGGCGCCGGCCCAGGAAGGCAGCCCCTCGTCGATGACCGCGTCGACGTCGCCGGTGCGGATGCCGTCCAGGCGCCGCGGGTTGCTGGGCCGCACCACCGGCTCCACCACGCCGCCCCACTCCTCGAAGGTCTTGAGGCTCATGCCGTGGGCGCGCAGCGCCGCGTTGATGGCGAAGTTGACGCAGTCGTTGGTGGCCACCGATACCGTGAGGGCGGGCTTTCGGCGCTTGAGCTCGTCCATGGAGCGGATGCCGTGCTTCTTCGCCACCGCCACCACCATGCGGTCGTTGGAGGGAAACACCGCCAGCGCCCGTAGCGGCAGCGCTTTCCGGAACGCGCCGCGCCCGTGATACGCCATGGAGGCGATGCACGAGGGGTTGAGCCAGGCGATGTCGATCTTCCGCCGGCCCACCAGGCGGGCGCCCTGGATGCCGCTGCACCAGGCCGGGCTGATGGCGATGTTGAAGGCGAAGGGAGGCCCGGCGGAGCCGCCCGCGCCGGGCAAATCCACGAAGAGCCGGATGGCGCTGGTCATCATGGTAGGCACGGTGTCGTACAGGCCGGCCAGGAGCTTGGTGCCGATCTGTGCGCGCAACAGGCTCGAGCTCATGGGTTTCACGCTGCGGTCGTCGTAGGTCATGCGATGTTTCTCCTTGCGGGTGGACCGCGCCGGACCCCGGAAGGCCGAAGGCCGCAGGTCCGTACAAGTCCGGGTAGTGGATCATCCCTTCCTGATCCGGGAAGTCCGTGTCCTGTGCATCACATACAATTGACAACTGACGTTAGGCAATGACACACCTGAAGATTCCAGTGGACACCAACCTTATCGTGGCGAAGGGCGAAAGACGGGGCCGCTACTATGTGGCGTCTCCAACCGTGGCGGAAATTCGCCGAAAGTCGCGCCTCCCGAAGCAGGTCGACGACCCGTTTGCTCCCGACGGTCCGCTTCAGGCTCCGACCGGCCAGGCAGCCCTTTCCCCTGTGAACTGAGGCATTCTCCGGCCGTCCCCCTTTCATGGCAACCCTGACCGCCCTGGCAGCCGCGTTCTTCTTCGGCTCCGCCCATATCCTGGTGCGCTACGGCATGCGCACGGGCTCCACCACCACGGCCATCACCTTCAACATCGTCACCATGGGCACGGTGCTGCTGGCGGTCATGGGGCCCTTGGCCGAGTGGACGCAGGCGTCGGTGCCCGCGGTGGGCTGGTTCATGCTGGCCGGGGCGGTGGCGCCGCTCACGACCCAGTTTCTGTTCTACGCCGCCATCTCCAGGGTCGGCGTGGCCCGGGCCTCGCCGCTCAGGAATACCTCGCCGCTGTTCGCGGGCGTGGTGGCGGTGGCGTGGCTGGGGGAGCAGTGGACCCTGCCGCTGGCCGGCGGCACCGTGCTGATCATCCTGGGCGCGACGATTCTGGGGATGCGCGACGCCAGGGCCCTCACCGCCTTCCGCAAGCGCGACCTGCTGTTCGCCATCGCCGCTTCGGTCCTGGGCGGCATCGCCAGCCCCATCCGCAAGTTCGGCTACTCGATGATCACTTCGGTGCCGCTGGCCGTCTGCCTGACGATCATGGGGAGCGTCGGCGGCCTGTTGGTCTACCTGGGAGCGGCGCGCGGCTACCGCGACGTAAACCTCAATCGCGGGGCGGTGCTGTGGTTCGGCCTTTCGGGCATGGTGACCAGTTGCGGCATCACGTCCTACATGCTTGCACTGAGCCGCGGCGACGTGGTGCTGGTGGACCCCCTGATCGCCACCACGCCGCTGTTCTCGGTGGCCTTCACCCACCTGCTGCTCAAGGAGCAGGAACGGGTCACGTCCAAGGCGGTCATCGGCGCCCTCCTGATCTGCGCGGGAGGCGTGGTGCTGACGGCGTTTTAAGAGCGGATGCAAATGACGGATGAGGTGAGAACATGACGGATCCGGGCGATGAAATCGTGGCCGTCGTGGACGAGGACAACCGCGTCGTGGGGTCCGCACCGCGGCGGGAGATGCGCGCGCGGCGGCTGCCGCACCGTAGCACCTATATCCTCGTCTTCAACTCGCGCGGCGAAGTCTACGTGCAGAAGCGCACCCAGACCAAGGACGTGTTCCCGGGCTACTACGATCCCGCGGCCGGCGGCGTGGTGCTGGCGGGCGAGAGCTATCTCAACGGTGCGACGCGCGAGCTCGAGGAGGAGATGGGCATCCGCGATGTCCCGCTGGAGAGCCTGTTCGAGTTCTACCACGCCGACGACCACAGCCGCGTCTGGGGGGCGGCCTACCGCTGCGTTTACGACGGGCCGGTGACTCTACAGGAAGAAGAGGTGGAGAGCGGCGCGTTCATGACGGTGGACGCGGTCTTTCAGGCCGCGACGACCCAGCCCTTCACGCCGGACGGCCTGTACGTGCTGCGGCGCTACGCGGAAACGGCTCGCGGCTAGCCGGCATTTCAGAGTGTGTTGGACCGCGCGGTAGGTCAAACCGCCGCACCGATGAGAAGCGGCATCAACGCCCCTATTCGTTATTCCCGCGGAAGCGGGAATCCAGCTTCCCGCTTCCGCGGGAATGACGAATAGGGGCGTTGGTGCCGGTCGCCGCAGTTGGGAAGCCGTTCCGTTCTCGTGTAATATCCTCTCATAAGGGGGCGCTCCCCCGACCATGGAATGCTGCGTTTTTTGACCATAGAGGGCGGCGACGGATCGGGGAAAAGCCGGCACATCCGGCTGCTGGACGAGTATCTGGACGCACGGCGGGTGCCGCGGCTGCTGACGCGGGAGCCGGGCGACACGCCTCTGGGCAAGGAGTTGCGCAGGCTCCTGCTGGAGCGCGGCCCGCGGTCGCCTTCACGGGAGGCCGAGCTGTTCATGATCCTGGCCGACCGGGCGCAGCACGTCCGGGAGGTGGTCCGTCCCGCTCTCGAACAGGGCAAGCTGGTGATCTCGGACCGTTTCGCCGATTCTACCCTGGCCTACCAGGGTTACGGGCGCGGCATGGATCTGGACCTGTTGCGGCGCTTGAACCACGAGGCGACGGGCGGGACCACGCCCGATCTGACGATCGTCCTGGACTGCCCCGTGGAGGTGGCCCTGGCACGGGCGGCCGAGCGGCCGGACCCACGGTCGGCGCGCGAGGACCGGTTCGAGGCCGAGGGCGCCGCCTTCCAGCGCCGGGTGCGTGACGGGTTCCTCAAGCTGGCCGAGGCCGACCCGGAGCGCTATCGGGTGGTGGATTCGGAAGGTGCGGTCGAGGAAACCCAGGAGCAGATGCGGCGCATCGTCGACGAAAGGCTGGGCGGTTATGCAGCCGCCAGCGGGTGACAATGCTGCTCGGCTTTCACGAAATCGTCGGCCATGAAGGGCAGATCGCGTTGCTGCGGCGCGCCGTCGAGCGCGACCGGCTGCACCATGCCTACCTGTTCGTCGGCCCGGAGGGAACGGGGAAGCGGACCGTTGCCACGGCCCTGACAGCCGCGGTCCAGTGTTCCGCCGGCGCCGGCGAGGCCTGCGGCGAGTGCGCAAGTTGCCAGGCCGTCGAGCATGACAACCACCCGGACGTGCACTGGCTGGAGGTGCGCAAAGGCAAGCGCGACATCACCATCGAGCAGGTGCGGGGGCTGCAGCAACAGTTGGCGCTGCACCGCTTCAACGGGAAGAAGAAGGTCGCCGTCATCGACCCGTTGACGCTCATGAACCTGCACGCCCAGAACGCGCTGCTCAAGACGCTGGAGGAGCCGCCGGACCATTCCTTGCTGATTCTCATCGCCGAGAGCACCGGCGGTGTGCTGCCCACGGTGCTGTCGCGCTGCCTGCGGCTGCCTTTCTTTCCCTTGACGGTGGAGCAGGTGGCGGCCATCGTGGCGCGGCGCGAGGGGATCACCGAGGACCGGGCGATGCTGCTGGCCAGTCTCAGCTACGGGAGCCTCGGCAAGGCGCTGGCGGGCGAGGACGAGGCGCTCCTGGAACAGCGCCGGGAGTGCTTCCGCCGGCTGGCGGCGCTGTCGCCGGACGACGCGCGCGGCATCTCGGAGCTCGCCGAAGAGATGGGCAAGGACCGGGAACAGGCCCTGCGCTTCCTGGACTGGGTGCGGGGATGGCTGCGGGACATCATGGTGCTGCAGGTCACGGGCTCGGCCGCGGCCGTGTGCAACCGGGACCTGCTGGAGCCGCTCCAACGGGCGGCCGCCGCCCGGCGCGTGCAGGAATCCACCGCCGCCCTGGCCGAGATCGACAACGTGACCCGGTCCATTCACCGCAATTTCAACCGGCGCATGGTGCTGGAGGGCTTCATTCCCGGTATCCTGGGCCAACAATAGGCAACCGATAACGCGCACCACCGCACGACATCAGATCGAAGGGACCGCACGACCGCCATGGACCGCATATACTTCACCACGCCGATCTACTACGTGAACGCCCAGCCG
>JAPPNE010000028.1 GCA_028818775.1 Deltaproteobacteria bacterium
AATGGTGTGGTGAACCATCTGTGCATGGCGGAAAGAGTACCTCGATTTGACTCCGGTACGGTCATCACGGGTGCCTCATCCGCCCACGCCAAAATCTTCCTTTGATCAGCGACATGGCCGTCGAGAATCGGGATCAAGACCCGCGAAAGGGATCAAGACCCGCGAAACCGCGGGGAAGGCACACGAGGAGTCGGCAAAACACAGGGATGGACAGCCGTTCTAACTTCTAGCCCAAGTTACCGATCACGACAGAAATCAGACGTGCCATCGCGTCCTTCAACCTGTCCGTCGTGGCACTGATACCGGCTCCTTTAAGGTGGTCGAACGCCTTTTGCCAATACTCCGTTCGGGAATCCTTCACGTACTCGCCGCCACGTTGGGTCAGGCCGACAATGTAACCAATGTTGACAATCGCACCGTCGAAGGTGAACGTCTTGTCAACTTGGGCCTCCAACAAGTCCGCCTCCGTCGCACACTGTATGTGGTACGCCAAGCTTTCCTCGTCCGTGTCGGGAAACACGGTCGCCAAGGTCTCCAGGGTTTCGTTCGCTGGCCAGCCCACCTTGTGGCTGGCGAAGTGTTCAAGGATGCGCCGCGTAAGGTGAACGTCCTCAATCATTCTCCAGCACCTCCCTCCGCGTACAAACGGACGCTGTTAACAGACGAATGGCCAAGGGTCAACGGCCGTCTCAGCTTGCGATACAGTTGGCGGTTGACTTGACCGGATCGTTGGCGAAATGGGCATGGCGGGCCGTGGTCTGGACCTTATTGTATTGTGACCGAGCAGCTTCCTGATCGTATACCAAACCCTCGCCGACCGACAAGCCGCCGCTGGTGAAACTGTACATCAAGTCATGGGGTCGCGGATTCCCGATTCCGGCACCCTCTCACCCTGGACCGGAGACAAGCCTCCAGCGCGCACGTGAGACCCTGACAGTCAGTGCAAGCTCAACCTCGGGCCAGTTCGTCGATCCGGTCGGCGACCTTCTGCGCCGCGTCGCGGAGCTGGTCCATGGTCCAGTCCGCGGCGTAGCCCTCGGTCACGTCCTGGGGCCGGGCATGGTTGACCAAGCGCTTGGTGAGGCTGGTGGGGAGCATCAGCTCGCGGTCGGCCACGGTGATGAAGCAGTTGCGTAGCGCGTGGAACCAGAACCTCGCCCCGCCCGCCTCGCCGATGCGCGCGTTCAGGTGCTGCATCCCTTCCAGATGCCCGGTCCTGCTGATCTCGGAGGGGAACACCCAGGCGCGGCTCTTCTCCGGGAAGGCGCCGCGCGCGGCGCGGCGGCCATCGAGGATTTCGGTGAGCTGGCGGGTGAGGGGGAACTCCAACGGCTCGCCGGTCTTGGTCTCCTCCACGCGCAGGGCGCACGCGTCGAGGTCCACCTGCGTCCAGCCGAGCCCGAAGACCTCGGCCCGGCGCATGCCGGTATAGAGCCCGAAGAGGAAGGCGTCGCGGGCGACGGGGTTTCGCACCGCGGTCTCCAGGCCCCTGCGCCAGCGCGGCAGCACCTCGGCGGGCGGCGGAATGCGGCGGCGCTTGCGGGCATGGAAGCGTCCGCCGCCCGCCCGCCACTGCTCCACCGGGTTGTGCAGGCCCTGGATGTCGATGCACTGGCGGCGGTAGAGGGCGAGCAGCATCTTCAGCGCGCTGTTGGCCTGGACCCAGCCGGCGTCGCGGGTGAGGCGGGCGAAGCACTGTTCGACGTCCCGGCGGGAGATGGTGTCGAGGGGGCGGTCGAGCCAGGAAGCCAGGTCTCGGTAGACCGCGCTCCGGTAGTGGGCGAGGGTGCTGGGCTTTCGCTCGGGGCCGGCAAGGAGATGGTCCTCGAAGGCTTCGCGCACGGTGGGCATGGCGCGGGTGCGGGCGCGCTCGCCCGCGGGGTCCTCGCCGGCGGCGACCTTGCCCAAGGTCTCGTGGGCGGCGCGACGGGCCTGCTCGGCGGTCACCTTGCCGTGGCGGCCGATGACCAGGCGGCGGTTGGCGGCCTTTCTGCCGCCCTGGCCCGCGCGGTAGTTGACGATGTAGGAGCGCACGCCCGAGGGCTGGACCCGAACGCCGAAGCCGGTCAGGCGGTCGTCCCATGCGATGAAGGGAGTGGGCCCCGGGACAAGGGCGTCGACGCTGCGCTTGTTGAGGGTCATCTTGAGAATGGCGGTGCGCTTGCCGGAATGTGTTGACATGTGGGGAACCTCCCGAGATGTGTTGAATTATCATCATATAGATCAACACAAAGAAGTCAACCAGGGGCTGCGGCAGAGAGGTCTTGTCGCTCTTTTCGCGAAGCGTTTCATATACAACTCATTGAAATAATGTGACTTATGTCGCCTCTTGGCGGTCGAGGCGCATGCCTGTCGCTTGTTGCGACTCAAAGCTTTGGACTGAATCGCGTAGAACTGATCGGACGTCTCGGCGCCGACGTCACCGTCAACCACCTCTCCAGCGGCGGCCGCGTCGCCAACCTGAGCATCGCGACCGATGAGTCGTACATCAACCGCCAGACCGGCGATCGGGTGGACAAGACCGAATGGCACCGTGTGGTGACATTCCAGGACGGCCTCGTCGAGATGCTCCAGAAGCACGCCCGCAAGGGCCGGCTGGTCTACATCGACGGCAAGCTCCAGACCCGGCGCTGGTCGAAGCCCGGCGAGGACAGCGACCGCTACTCGACCGAGATCCTGCTGGTCCCGGGCGGAAGGGTGCAGTTCCTGGAACGGCCGAACGGCAACGGCGCCCCGGCCGCGGCGGACCCGTCGATGGCGGCGGACGACGCCGCGATGAAGGACGCCGGGACATCGTCCCAGGCCGCGGGTGCCGACGACGACATCCCGTTTTGAGTGGAGCCGTCCACTTCCTCTCCTCCCACCCTGGGGCTGGCGCTTCGTGCGTCAGCCCCATTTTCTATGGAGCCGGTCCCGAGCAACCACCCTCCGGGCTTCGGACCATCGCTTCGCTCGGCCCGCTCGCCCTCCGGCCCCGGCCGGGTGTCCTGTCCCGTGAAGGAGAGCCGCCATGCACAACCATCCGTCGCCGGCAGCCGCCATCGCCGCCGCGCTCGGCGCGCGCGCCGAAGAGGTCTGCCAGCGCTACCTCCCCCACGGCCGCCGCCAGGGCCGCTACTGGGTCGCGGGCGACCTCGACGGCGCCCGCGGAAAGTCCCTCTTCGTCCGCCTGCAGGGTCCCGGCACCCCTGGCAAGTGGACCGATGCTGCCGAAGGCAGCCACGGCGACCTGCTCGACCTCATCCGCCACCGCACGGGCGCGCCGACGCTCCGCGCGGCGCTCGACCACGCCCGCGCCTTCCTCGCCCTGCCGGCTTCGCCGGCCGTGGGCGATTCAGGCGACTACGACGCCATCGAAGCCGCGCGCCGCCTGTGGCGGGGTTGCCGCCCGGTGGACGGCACCCACGCCGAAGCCTATCTCCGCGCCCGCGGCCTCGCGCGCTGCCGCTTCCCCGCCCTCCGCTTCCACCCCGAGCTTCGCTACCGCGAAGGCTCCTCCGTCCGCCGCCTGCCGGCACTGGTCGCCGCCGTTACCGGCAACGACGGCGCCGTCTCTGGCGTGCACCGCACCTGGCTCGATCCCCGCCGCCCCGCCAAGGCGGACATCGTCTCGCCCAGGAAGGCCCTGGGCCGCATCTACGGCCTCGCCGTGCGCTTCGGCCTGCACACCGACTCCGTCGCTCCGCTCCTAGTCGGCGAAGGCATCGAGACCGTCCTGTCCCTCGTCACCGCCGTGCCCGAGATCA
>JAPPNE010000029.1 GCA_028818775.1 Deltaproteobacteria bacterium
TCTTCTTGAACTTGGGCTGCGCCCGGTTCATGGGCTTGTTGATCTTGCTGTAGGTGTGGATGTTGTGCAGCACCTTGTCCGGATTGAGGATGGTGACATCGGCACCCGCGGCCACGGCCAGGACGTGGGGTTGATACTCGCAACCGTTCTGGTCCAGGGTCACCCCCTTCTTCTCCAGCGCCTTGCCGCCCTTGACCTCGGCGATGTAGACGATCACGTTCGCCAGCTTGCCGTCCTTCACCACCAGGGACGAATCGAATTTCGGCCGCTTGTCGCAGGCCTTCTTGTCCTTGGTGATCTTGAGCTTCTTCGGTTTGGGGGCGTCGCCCTTGAACGCGACGGCGCCGGAAATGGTTCCGCCGGCGGCCACGGCCGTCTGAACGGCACCGAATGCCAGCGCGGCGGTCATGGCGAACACCAGCGCGACGAGCAATGAGAACCTGCGATCCATTTTCTTGTCTCCTTCCGCGGTCATAGCCCTTGTCTCACGTTTCAGCTTAACCCTGATTGCTCTGTCCCTCAACAGCGGGCTGCTCGGACGACTCCGCGGCCGGCGCGGCCTCGGCCTTGGCCGCTGTGGCGGGCTGCAGGCCCAGCGTCATGATGTAGTCCGTCAGCGCCTCGATCTGCTTCTTCTCGTCTCCGCCCAGGATGTCCTCGGGGCCGCCCGGGTAGAAGGAAGGCATCTTGGTGCCGGGCTGGAGCTTCTGCGGGTCGAGGATCCACTTCTCGATCCAGTCCGGATTCAGCCGCTGGCGGGCGAGGTTCAGGTCCGGCGCCCAGTCTTCCACCGGACCGTCGGGCGTCTTGTCGCCGCGCACGTGGCAACTCCCGCATTCGAAGTAGTCGTCGGAAAACAGCGTCTGGCCGGCGTCCAGATAGCCCGCGGGCACCTGCCCCTCGTCAACGTGAACATAGGGAATATCGACTTCGGAAAGGCCCGCGAAGTAGTTCACGAAGATATCCGCGTGGGGACCGTCGAAGCCGAAGGTGGGCATGCGGACCTTGAGCCAGGGGCGGATCGGATGTTCCGGGTTCTGCAGGAAGCCGAACATCCAGTTGGCCTGGACCTTCTCGCCCTGGCCGTTGAGCGGTGGCGGCGCCAAGGTTGGGTTCTGCTCGTAGTACTTGCGGACATAGCCGCCCATGCCGTCAATCTCGTGACACCCGATGCAGTTGTACTCCTGCACCTTGCGGCGGCCGGCGAGAATCTGTTGCGCCCGTTCGGCGTGATCCGCCTTGAAGGACTCGGGCACCTTGCGCTCGATGAAGCCGCGCAGCAGCACCCTCACCGCCTTGATGTCCTCCTCGGGCAGGTCGAAGTGGGGCATCAACTGCTCGACCCGCTCGGTGGCGTACACGCGCGGGCTGAGGACCTTGTTGTAGGTCCAGTCCTTCCAGGTGTGCTTGATGCTCGTGTCGTTGCCGAAGAAGAGTTCCTCCAGCGGCTTGGAGCCGAAGGTCGTCAACTCGACCCCGATGCGGGACTCGTTCTCCATGCCCGGGATGTCGTGGCAGCCGGCGCAGCCGTATTTCCGCACCAGCTTCTCGCCCTGGGCGACGTTGGCCGGGTCCTCGAGGCGGGCCACCACGGCCGCGTCCGGCTCGGGCTTCTCGCCCAGCGTCATGAGGTACGTCGTCAGCGCCAGTGCCTCGTCCTCGGACAGCCGCAGGCTGGGCATCCGCGTCGCCGGGTTGTAGCCCTTGGGATCCAGCAGCCAGTGGTAGGTCCAGCGGGGGTTCGCCTTGGCGGCGATGTCCTTGAGGTTCGGCACGAGGTCCTTGCCGCCGACCCGGGTGGTGAACTCATCCTCGGCGAAACCGTGGCACCCGAGGCACCCCACCGAACGGGCCAGCTCCCGGCCCTTCTCCACCATGGCCGCGTCACCCGGTTGGTACCCCTCCGGCGCAGCGTTGTCCTTGAGCCAGGCGTCGGCTTCCTTCTTGGACACGGTCCACAGGTACGCCGCCGCCGCCAGTGCCTCGTCTTCCTTGAAATAGAAGTGCGGCATGCGGGTAAAGGGCCGGAACTCCCGCGGGTTCTCGATCCATTTCACCATCCACGCGGGATCCAGCTTGGCCTGGACCTTGCGCAGGCTCGGCCCGACCTTGGGGATGTCGGCGTACCCTTCCACCAAGTGGCAGCCGGTGCAGCCCACCTGCTCGAAGATCTGCTGCCCCCGGGCCACCACCTCGGCGCCTTCCAGGCCCTGGACGTTGATGTGACAGGTGACGCAACTGGCCTCCACGTCATGCCCTTCGTGCAGCGGATGTTCCCAGAACTTCACGTTGCCGTGGGCCTGGGCCGTACTGTTGACTGCTTCGCCCTGTCCGTCATGACACGCGGTGCAGCCGAAAACACGCGGCGGATGGGCGGTGTCGCTCAAGAACACCAACCGCTTCGGATGGGTGGTGAGGGGTTGCGGCAGGTCGTCGAAGCCCGCGCGGTTGATGCCGATATGGCACGATTGGCACCGGTCCACCCGGTCCACGTGCTGGTCGAAGTTGTTGCGGTCGAAATCCTTCAGAACCACCTGATGGATATTGGGGACCTTGTAGAGGGTGAACTGCGGGAAGCCTTCCGGACCGACCGTGACGGTGGCGTTGTCCATCTGCCGCTGCCACTTCCGCTTGTCGCCCTCCA
>JAPPNE010000030.1 GCA_028818775.1 Deltaproteobacteria bacterium
TGAAGATCACCCAGGACGTCCGCGACTACGCCGCCGGCAAGGGCATCGCCGCCGAGCAGGCGCTGACCGCCGGCATGCAGGAGAAGGCCGAGGAGTTCAAGAAGACTGGGAGCGAGATCTACCGGGCGGTGGACACGGACGAAAAGACGGCGCCTTGAGGAAACGGCGCGTCTGAAGCGTCGGGTCATCCTGCAAGAAAGCCGCCTGCGCCGTATCCGGCGCGGGCGGCTTTTTGCTTTTCAGTACAGCCTGCCGCCGTCGGGCACCGGGCGGTTGGGCTCGATCATCACCACCTCACCGCCGGCGTCTGGGAAGCCCAGCACCAGGATCTCGGACCGGAACGGGCCGATCTGCTTGGGCGGGAAGTTGACCACCGCGGCGACCTGCCGGCCCACCAGCTCTTCCGCGGTGTAGTGGTGGGTGACCTGGGCGGAACTCTTGCGCTCGCCGATCTCGGGACCGAAATCCACGTACAGCTTGTAGGCGGGCTTGCGCGCCTCCGGGAAGGGTTCCACCCGGGTGATGGTGCCAACGCGCACGTCGACCTTCAGGAAATCATCGTAGCTGATGTGGCCCATGATGCTCCTTACCCCGCCCCACCCAACACGGATCCCCGCTTCCTTGAGAAGCGGACCCGGTAGGTCAGCGAGAACAGCAGGACGTGTTAGACAAGACCTTGGCGGCATGATCTACTGCACCGGAATACACCCTATTTCTGCCGCCCAACCGTCCAACAAGGTGGGACACCCAAGGAATACCTCAGACTATCAGCGACAAGGCGCCGGTAGCAAGGGAGAGCATCATGACAGCGGCAAGAGTCCTCATTGTCGAGCACGAGCGGCCCGTGGCCACGCGCCTTGAACAAGAGCTGAAGACCGCGGGATACGCGTGCGCTTCGGTTCCGTCCGGACGGGAAGCCGTGGTGGCGGCGACGGAACGGCCGCCGGACCTGGCCCTGATCGACCTGGAACTGGCAGGAGAACCGGACGGCGTCGAAACGGCCCTGCACTTGAGCGGAACGTTCGACACCCCGGTGCTGTACCTCAACGGCAATGCCGGACAGGCCCTGGAGCGGCGCTCCCTGGACAGCGAGCCGGTCGGTTACGTGCTCAAGACGGCACCGGCGGGACAGCTCCATCTGCACGTGGAAACCGGCCTGCGCCTGCATGCCCGGCAACGACGGCAGCGGCGAGCGTCCGCGGCCATCGAATGCGCCACCGAGGCCATCGTCGTCACGGACAAGGGCGGGGACGTCACGTTCATGAATTCCGCCGCGGAGACCCTCACGGGCTGGTCCCGGCACGATGCCATCGGCCGGTCCCTGAAGGAGATCTTTCACGGGACCGCGGGAGTTCTGCCGGTTCAGTTCGAGACCATGCAGCGCCTCCTCGCGGAAGGCGCCGACACCGCTCGCGTGGGCGGCGACATGATGCTCAGGACCCGGTCCGGGAAAGAGGTGGCGGTCGACTACAATGTCGCGCCGGTCAAGGACCGAAACGGCCGTGCCGAAGGCACGGTGCTGGCGTTCCACAGGATCGACACGGAGCAGTTGGCACAGAGTGTTCGGGAAGAAGCACGCGCGTGGCGCACCCTCATGGAAAGCACCAACGACGGTATCATCGTGATCGACGAGCGCGGGAACCCGGTCATGCGCAACACGAGCACGGAACGTATGCTGGGTCCGTACAGACCGGACGCCGTACCCGAGGACTGGAGCGAGCGTTACGGCGTCTTCAAGCTCGACGGAGTGACCCAATACCCTTCTCTCGATCTGCCGATCGCGCGCACCCTCCGCGGCGAGTCGACGGATGACGAGGAAATGATCCTGCGCAATCCGGCCAAACCGGAAGGCATCTACATCACCACCAGCGCCCGACCGCTTCTGGACGACTCCGGCAAAGTCAAGGGAGGCATGGCCGTGTTCCGCGACATCACGTCCATCAAGCGGTCGGAGGACGACTTGAGGCAGGTGGTAGAGCGGCTGGAGAGCCAGACCCGCCTCATGGAATCCGTTTTCGACAGCATCAGCGACGGGGTGGTGGCCGCCGATTCCCAGGGCAACTACCTCGTTGTCAACACCGCCACGAAACGGCTCGCCGAACTCATATCGCCCTTTGATATCAAGGACCTCATGACAACGGGCCTTGCCGAGTATCCGGCGGTCCTCGGGCTTTATCGTCTTGACAAGGAGACCCCCTTCCCCGCCGATGAGCTTCCGCTTTGGCGCGCCCTGCAGGGCGAGGCGTCGGATGACGTGGAGATATTCGTGCGCAATTCGAGGGTCCCCAACGGGGTTTACTTCAACTCCAGCGGAAGGCCCTTGCAGGACGCGTCCAACTCCGTCAAGGGCGCCGTGGTGGTGTTTCGCGACGTCACCGAGCACATGCGCGCCCATGAAGCGCTGGCCCGCGCGTTCGCCCAGGGGCGGCTGGAGATCGTCGAAACGGTGCTCCACAACATCGGGAACGCCATCAACAGCGTGGCCATCGGCATCGGAACCGTACACGAACAACTGAAGGGGAACCGGTTCATACGCCGCCTTCAGGCGCTGGCCCACACCTTGAAGGCGCACGAGCATGACTGGATCGATTACCTGAGAGACGATCCGAAAGGCCGCCAGGCGATGCCGTTTCTGTTCGCGCTTGCCAACGACTTCGGAGAGATGGAGTCGCAGTTGGTGCAGACCGTCGAACGGGTTCAGGACAGGGTGGCGCACATCACCGACATCGTCCGAACGCAACAAGGCTTCGACAAGGACATGACGGTCCTCAAAGACCTGGACCTGGAAGCAACCATCAACGCCGCGATACAGGTCCTGCAGGACTCCATCCACAAGCGCGGCATCCAGCTTCACGTCAATTGCGTGGGCGCGCCCGCGCAGGTTCGGATCCGTGAAAGCCAATTCCACCAGATGGTGGTCAACCTGGTGAAGAACTCCATCGAAGCCATCGACGAACTCACTCTGTCCGGTTCCTCGAATGAACCGCCGGAAATTCACATTCGGTCGTACGCCGAGGACGAGTTCCTGGTCATCGACGTCATCGACAATGGCGTCGGTATCGACCCGAAGGACCTGAAAGGCATCTTTGATTCGGGATACACCACCAAGAACACGGGCAGTGGGCTGGGGCTTCCATCGGGGGCGAGTTACGTCGCCAGCGTCGGCGGGAGTCTGGAGGCCCTGAGCGACGGCGTCGGAAAAGGAGCGACCCTGCGCGTGAGGCTTGGGTTGTCGTTCATCCAGCCGCAACCATCAGCAGGTCATTGAAGCACGATCGTGCTCTTGGCGCGTCTTGTTTCGCGGGAATGACGTTGGGCGTGACATCTCCCGTCAGACGTACTTGCTCACGTCCACCCGCTTCATGGCCTCCACCGGCACTTCGTTCTTGATGGGAAACTCGCCTTCCAGGGGACGGGTGGCGTCCACCACGGCGACGCTGTCGCCGAGCCAGCCGCGGAAGTTCTGAACCTCGCGGATGACGTCGAGGTCCCGGTCCCAGTGAGTGCGGGTGCCCACGGCCCACAACACGTCGCGCTCGTTGAACACGTCCACGTCGTCGTCCACCACCACGCAGAGCTTGAGGTTGGGCATGTCGGTGAAGGCCTGCATGGCCGCCTTCTTGGGCTCGTTGGGGAACTCTTTCTTGATGGAGATGTAGCAGATCACCCGGCCGCACCCCGAGTGCGGCAGGTGGATGGCCTTGATGCCGGGGATGTTGCGCTTGATGGAGTTGTAGACGCTGCCTTCCTTGGTGATGCCGCCCAGGTTCCAGTGGTCCTTCTGGCCCGCCCAGATGTCCTGCATCACGGCGTTCCTGCGATGCGTGACGGCGGTGACCTCGACGATGGGCACATCCATGGTCACCTGGTAGTAGCGCAGCACCTCGCCGAAGGGGTTCTGGGAGCGGCGCACGTTGGGCGGCACCTCGCCCTCGATGATCATCTCGGCGTCCGCGGGCACCAGAAAGTCCTCGCCCCAGGTCACCGACGGGGTGAGCCGCAGCGGCTCGCGCATGAACGCCGCGGCGCTCTGGTAATCGTCGTTGCCGTAGGGGGTCATGCAGCAGGACGAGAAGTAGAACGCCGGGTGGTGCCCCATCACGATGATCACCGGCGCCCGCTGGTCCTTGGCCTCGTTCTCGCTGACGATGGCTTCCAGGTGGTGGTGCTTGTGCGCCGAGAAGCTCATGGTGCGGGCGTCGTAGTACAGGTTCTTGGTGAAGGTGATGTCGTAGAACGGCGCCGACTCCCCCTTCATGACGCAGGCCATGGTCCAGTAGGGGCCCACGTCGAGGTCATGGTGCATGGGGATGGGATACTTGGCCAGGTCCACGTCGGAACCCTGGACCACCACCTCCCGGCACGGTGCGGCGTCGGGCGCGATGACCTCCGTGTCGCCCTTTTCCTTCTCCAGCCGCGACACCTCCAGGCTCAGCTCCATGTTGGACTCGAGGTCGCCCATGCCCATCCCGTCGGCGCAGAACTGCCGGCTCACCCACGGGTTGTAGAAGAGCGGGAACGGCGAGGGTTTGCCCTCCAGCGTGGTGATGTTCTCGAACAGCACCATCTTCTCCAGCCCCCGGTCGTCCAGGTGCTTCAGGAAGGCGATGGTCTCGCACTTGTTGGGGTCGATGGGGTCCTTCACCCGGATGAGGTCGCCCGGACGGCGCTTTTCCTCGGCGGCGATGAATTCCTGGAGGTCTCTCATGTTCGGTTCTCCCTGGCTGGCAAGTGGCTACGGATACCGGATGCTGCGGATACAGGACACTTAGACAATGCCGTGCCCGAGCGCAAGGTTTCAGGTCTTGGACAGGACGGACCCCATCCACTCCAGGTAGCCTTCGCTACCCTCAACGATGGGGACCGCGATGATTTCCGGGAGATCGTAGCCGTGGAGCTCCTGTACCCGCTCCTTGAGTTGGTCGAAGAGGTCGGCGCGGGTCTTGACGATGAGGAGGTCCTCGGTGTCGCGCTCCACCCGACCCTCCCAGGTGTAGGTAGACTCGACCCCCGGGACGCGGTTGACGCAGGCGGCGAGCTTCTCTCGCACCAGCGTGCCGGCCAATTCTCCCGCATTGTCTCCGGAAGCCGTGATGTAGACGACGAGGAACTCACTCATGTTGCCGCTCCGATTCCCTGCCCGGACAGGTCTCCACGCGTCCGTTTGCGCGCCTCACTCTTGTATGGTTTATTTCGTGTCTGCATAGGCCGCGCTTGTCAATCCAGCCGCCTGCCGGATTCCCGCCAGCGCGGGCTCACAGAGTTCCGGAACCAACGCATTCCCGCAGACAGTTTTTGAGAAAGGGGTACAGACCCGAATGGAGAGCATCGATTTTGCCAAGGGCGGAGGAATCGTCCCGGTGGTGGTGCAGGACCACGAGACCCTCGACGTGCTCATGCTGGCCTACATGAACGAACAGGCTTTCAACCTCACCCGCGAGACCGGCAAGGCCCATTACTACAGCCGCTCCCGGGACAAGCTCTGGCTCAAGGGCGAGGAATCGGGCCACTTCCAGGTGGTCCACGACATCCTGGTGGACTGCGACAACGACACGCTCATCCTCAAGATCGACCAGCAGGGCGGCGGCGCCTGCCACATGGGCTACCGCACCTGCTTCTTCCGCCACGACGCCGGCGAGGACTGGGAGATCTGCGCCGAGAAGGTCTTCGATCCCGAGGAGGTCTACAACAAGTGAAGCAACTCAAGCTGGGGCTTCCCAAGGGGAGCCTGGAGAAGTCCACCATCGAGCTATTCCGCAAGTCGGGATGGAAGATCACCGGCATGGACCGGAGCTACTTCCCTTCCATCGACGACAAGACCCTGAACTGCAGCGTCGTGCGCGCGCAGGAGATGTCCCGCTACGTGGAGGACGGCACCCTGGACGCCGGCATCACCGGCAGGGACTGGATCCAGGAGAACGACTCCCAGGTCGAGTACATCACCGAGCTGATCTACGCCAAGACGAGCTTCCGGCCCACCCGCTGGGTGCTGGCCGTGCCCCACGACTCGCCGGTGCAGAAGATCGAGGACCTCAAGGGCAAGAAGGTGGCCACCGAGATGGTCAACTTCACCCGGCGGCTGTTCGAGTCGCACGACACGCCCGTGGACGTGGAGTTCTCCTGGGGCGCCACCGAGGCCAAGGCCGCCGA
Organism: Deltaproteobacteria bacterium; assembly: GCA_028818775.1. Lineage (NCBI taxonomy): Bacteria > Pseudomonadati > Myxococcota > Myxococcia > Deltaproteobacteria bacterium. The sequence goes on from JAPPNE010000030.1 coordinate 6,151, forward strand.
GGGCTTGGCGGACGCCATCGTCGAGGTGACCGAAACCGGCGGCACCATCCGCGCCCACGGCCTGCGCATCGTCACCGACCTGCTGGAGTCCGCGCCCCAGCTTATCGCCAACAAGGACGCCTGGCAGGACCCCTGGAAACGCGCCAAGATCGAGCAGATCAGCATGCTGCTCCAGGGCGCCCTGGCCGCCGAGCACAAGGTCGGCATCAAGATGAACGTGATGGAAGACGACCTGGAGAAGATCATCGAGCTGATCCCCAGCGTCACCGCGCCCACCGTCGCGACCCTCTACGACACCCCGGCCCTCAAAGGCAGGAAGTGGTTCTCCATCGAGAGCATCATCGCCGAGGACGTGGTGCGCGAACTCATCCCCGAACTCACCCGCAACGGCGCCGTGGGGATCGTGGAGTATCCGCTGAACAAGGTGATCTGAGGGGCGACTCTGGATGAAGAGGAGATTCGAGTGAAGCGAAAAGATTTCGAACGGCTGGTGGCCAGCGTAAAGCAAGCCGGAGCCATTCGCCGTGGGCGACTCAAACCCGGACGGACGACCGAGGTGTGCCCTGACAACGCAGGTGAACTTCGCCTTAAGGCTGGGAACGAGGGGTTCGGCGACCTGTCTTCAGAAACTCAACCGCACGGGCCGCAGCCGGGTCTGTCAATGGGTCCACCTTCTCAGCGACCCGTACGACCTGTTCCAACTCAGTGACGCGGGCCACTACTGGGACAACACCGGAGCCAGTGTTCACTTCCTCAGTGACTCTCAACTCGGTGACGCTTACGACTTGGCGACTACGGACGTTCGACGTACAAGACCACACCAAAGCCACTACCCAAAGAACAAATCCGGGTATGACGAAGAACAGCCAACCGACGATGCCAACGAGATTCAAGACCACAATGGCCATGGTCTGATTATGGCTTCGATACGCTGCAATGAACGATGGTAGGAAATTCAGTGCGAGTAGCACCACCGACATCATTCCGAGGGTAGCGATTAATCCCTCCATTCCTTCCCTTCTTGGCAGCGCACCGATTCGGCGGAAAATGTTCTGAGTGCTTCGTGCTACGTCCTTGGCAGGAGCACCCCTCTAGAACCCCTCCATCTGCCGGTCTTCCAGCTCTTCCTTGCCCTTGTCGTCGATGGAGTAGACGCCGTCTTCGGTGGAGATGAGCGCGGGGTCGTAGTAGAGCTTGGAGAGTTCGAGGGCGTCCTCGTATTCCACCATGCTGATGGCGTCCCAGGGGCAGATCTTCTTGTCGAGGCGGTCCTCGGAGTCGGTGCCGATGAGCTGGATCTCGCTCTTCTTGGGCTCCTGCTCCTTCTCCAGGAGCTTCTTGTCGGCGTCGTACATGCGGTTGCCGTACTCGAAGTAGACCACGCCGGTGGTCTTGTGCTCGTGGATCTTGGTGAGGTCGTCGCTGTAGCACATCTGGCAGCCGATGCACTTCTCGTTGTCCACCCACACCCGGTAGGGCTTGAGGCCGCCTCCGGGCATCTCCTCGTAGAGGAGGTTGATGCAGTCGTCCACCGGGCAGTGGACCTCACACAGGGGCGACCCGGCGCAACTGGTGCAGTTCTCGTTCATCACGGCCAGGAGGGCCGTGCCCTTGCGTTTTGCAGCTTCAGCCATCGACTTTCACCCTTCTTCTCGCCTTGTACCGGAAGTGGAAGAACAAACCCAAAGCCAGCAACAGGAAAACCCAATAGTAACGTATGATACCCACCGTGGCCCATTCGAGCCAGTAGACGAAATTGCCCGACTGGCGGCTGAGCCGCGCCAGCGCTTCCTGGGCGCCGGAGTAGTCGCGCAACTCCTTGCGCACCCGGGCCAGACCGTAGAGCGCGCCCTCGTCCTCGGGCCGCAGGGCCAGGCTCTTTTCGAAGTCGGCCTGGGCGGCCCGCCAGTTGCCCTGTTCCAGATAGACCCAGCCGCGGTTGCTGGCGGCCTGGGCGAAATCCGCCTTCAATTCCAGGGCCCGCGAGAAGCTCCCGACGGCCCCCTCCAGGTCTCCCTTGCGCTTCAGCGCCACTCCCAGGTTGTTGTGGACCTCGGGGACCTCGGGCTTGAGCGCCGCCACCTTGCGGTACGAGGCAACGGCGGCTTCGACGTCGCCCGCCACTTCCAGATCGAGCCAGCCCAGCAGCGTCAGCGCCTCGGTGTCATCCGGAGCCAGCGCCACGGCCTTCTTCACGAGGGTCAGGGCCGTCTCCGTGTCTCTCAGCCGGAGAGCCGCCAGACCCGCCACCTGCAAGAGTTGCGGCTCTTCCGGGTATTGCTTGAGCAGCTTATCGAACTTCTCCCCGGCGTCCGCGAACTTGCCCGCGGCCAAGTCCTTCCGGCCGTCCCGCCACAGCTCTTCGTCCACCAGAGCGGAGCGTGTCTCTCCGCCAATACCCAGGACGGCAACGGCGATCAGGACCGCCGGCCACCGGACCCGGCCTCTACTTCCACATCTTCTCAGGGATCTCGTCCTCCCGGCCCTCGTCTTTCAGCTTGTCGTTCCTGAGAGCCTGCTTCAGGCCGACCCAGGAGAAGAACAGGACGAGAATCAGCATGCCGACGATGGGAATGTTGTCGGGCTTGGTCACGATCTCCATGAAATAATACCAGCCGGAGTGCTCTTCCATACGAACTCGACCACCTTTAGCGAAGTACGGTAAGAGTTATTGGAAAATCACGTGCTTGTCAATGTACGGGCCGGTTTCGCCGCCACCCCGAACTCTCTGGCGGGAGACCTTCCCTTGGGTTATAGTTTGTCCTGCGTATGCGGGGCCTTGGCGTCATCATCCTGGCCGCGGGCCAGGGCAAGCGGATGCGGTCCGCCGTGCCCAAGGTGCTGCACCCGCTGGGCGGCAGACCGTTGCTGGCCCACGTGCTGGACGCGTGCACGGGGCTCGAGCCCGAGGCGGTACGCGTGGTCGTGGGGCATGGGGACGAACGCATCCGCGAAGCCTTCCCGGCCATGGACCCCGGGGCCTGGGTGCTCCAGCCCGAGCAGTTGGGCACGGGCCATGCAGCCCGGTGCGCCGTCGATGCTCTGGGAGATTTCCGCGGCGACCTCCTGATTCTCAACGGCGACGTGCCTCTGCTGTCGTGCCGGAGCCTTTCCGGCATGCTTGCGGCGCACCGGTCCGGCGGCCACGACCTCACCCTGGGCGTGGCGACGCTGCCGGACCCTTCAGGGTACGGACGCATCCTGCGCGGCCCCGGCGGCGACATTACCGGCGTGGTGGAGGAACGCGACGCCACCGAGGCGCAGCGGGCCATCCCGGAGATCAACGTCGGCCTCTACCTGGCGCCGGCCGATTTCCTCCGCGCCGCCCTGGCCGCCCTCGACAACCGCAACCACCAGGGAGAATACTATCTGCCGGACATCGCCGGCTTCGCCGCCCGGATGGAGGCCCGCATCGGCAGCATGACCGTCGACGATCCGCGTGAATTCCGGGGCGTGAACAACAGAGAGGAGCTCGCCTGGATGGAAAAGGCACTGCAAGCGGACATCAACCGCAAGTGGATGGAGCGTGGGGTGACCCTCAAGGACCCCGACAGCACCTACATCGACGCCGAGGCGGTCATCGGCGAGGACACGGTCATCGGGCCCAACAGCCACCTGCTGGGCCGCACGGTGGTAGGCGCCGGCTGCCGCATCGACGGCAGCGCCTACCTCACCGACGTGCGTCTGGCGGACGCGGTGCACCTGCGCTTCTCGGTGGTGCTGGACGACTGCGACGTCGAGGAGGGAGTGAGCATTGGCCCGTTCGCGCACCTGCGCCCCGGCACCGTGCTCAAGCGCGACGTCCACATCGGCAACTTCGTGGAGGTGAAGAACTCGTCGGTGGGAGAAGGCACCAAGGCCAGCCACCTGAGCTACATCGGCGACACCGACCTCGGACGCGAATCAAACATCGGCGCCGGCACCATCACCTGCAACTACGACGGCTTCGCCAAGCACCGCACCACCATCGGCGACCGCGTACAGGTGGGCAGCGACACCCAGCTCGTGGCGCCGGTGGCGGTGGGCGACGACGCCTACATCGGCGCCGGCTCCACCATCACCAAGGACGTGCCCGCCGGCGCCCTGGCAGTGAGCCGCACGCCCCAGCAGCACATGGAGGGGTGGGTGGCCGGGTTCCGCGCGAGGAAGGGCAAGTAGGGTGTGTGGCATCGTAGGATATATCGGCGGGCGCGACGCCGCGCCGGTGCTCATCGACAGCCTGAGGAAGCTGGAATACCGGGGCTACGACTCGGCCGGCATCGCCGTGTTGAACGGCGACGGAATCGAGCTGCGTCGCGCGGAAGGCAAGCTCGCCCGGCTCGAGGCGCTTCTCGCCAGTGCCCCCATCGACGGCCATGCCGGCATCGGCCACACCCGCTGGGCTACCCACGGCGGCCCGTCCGAGGCCAACGCCCACCCGCACCGGGCCGGCGACACGGTGGTGGTGCACAACGGCATCATCGAGAACTACCTGGACCTCAAGCAGGCCCTTCTCGGGCGCGGGGCGGAGCTGACCTCGGATACCGACACCGAGCTTGTCGCCCACTTGGTCGAGGAAAAGACCGCACGCGGCATGGACCTGCTCGACGCGGTCCGCGAAACCATCCACGAAATCCACGGCTCCTACGCCCTGGTGTTTCTGAGCCAGCGCGAGCCTCAACGGCTCATCGTTGCCAAGAACGCCTCGCCCATCGTCGTGGGCGCGGGCGACGGCGAGACCTTCATTACCTCGGACATTCCGGCGCTGCTGGAATACACCCGGGACGTGGCCTTCCTGGAAGACGGCGAGATCGCCGAGGTCCAGGCCGACGGGTTCCGCATCCTTGACTCGGAGCGGCGTGCGGTCGCCCGCCCCACCAAGCGGATCACTTGGGACGCCGTGGCCGCGCAGAAGGGCGGCTACCGCCACTTCATGCTGAAGGAGATCCACGAGCAGCCCCAGGCCGTCACCGACACCCTGCGCGGGCGCATCGCCCTGGAGTCCGGCGCGGTCGACGTGGCCGAGCTGAACCTCACCGAGGACCAGTTGGCGCGCACGCGCAAGATCCACCTCGTGGGCTGCGGCACCGCGTGGCACGCGGCATTGGTGGGCAAGTTCCTGATCGAGGAGCTGGCGCGAATCCCGGCCGAGGTGGACTACGGCTCGGAGTTTCGCCACCGCACTCCGCTCCTGGGAGCGGATTCGCTGCTCGTGCCGGTGAGCCAGTCCGGGGAGACCGCCGACACGGTGGCGGCCCTGGAGGTGGGCCGGCGGCAGGGCGCTTGCACCGTGTCCGTCTGCAACGTGGTGGACTCGTCCCTGGCGCGGAAGTCCGACGGCGTCTTCTACACCCACGCCGGCCCGGAAATCAGCGTGGCCAGCACCAAGGCCTTCACCACCCAACTCGCCGCGCTGTACCTGCTGGCCGTCCGCCTGGGCCGCCTCAACGGGCAGATCCCGCCCGGCGCGGCGACGAAGCTCCTGGAAGACGCCATGCGGCTGCCCGGCTGGATCGAGGCGGCGCTCAAGCTGGAGGATTCCATCCACGCGCTGGCCCACGGGCTGAGCCACGCCGACAACGTCCTCTACCTGGGCCGGGGCATCAACTACCCCATCGCCCTGGAAGGCGCCCTCAAGCTGAAGGAAATCTCCTACATCCACGCCGAGGGATATCCCGCGGGGGAGATGAAGCACGGACCCATCGCCCTCATCGACGAGGACATGCCCGTGGTGATGCTCCTGCCCCGGGACCACTACTACCCGAAGACGCTGGGGAACCTGAAGGAAGTGGAAGCACGGGGCGGCAAACTCATCACCGTCACCGACGAACCCGACGAGACCCTGAAGCCGGAGTCCACGCTCGTGGTCCCCAAGGTGCCCTACCACCTGGCCCCGGTGGTGCTGACCATCCCCATGCAGCTCCTCGCCTACCACATCGCGGTACACCGCGGCACCGACGTGGACCAGCCGCGGAACCTCGCCAAGAGCGTGACCGTGGAATAGGACCGTGGCTGACGGAAACTAACGGCCGGCCTTGAAGCCCTTGGCTACCACGTAGATCTCCGACGAACCCTTGCGCGTGGCCGCGGACCGAACCCGCTGCACGGTCTGAAAACAGCCCGACATCTCCTTCAGAAGGGCCTCCGCATCCACTCCGGAGAAGGTCTTGAACAGGAACGAGCCGCGCGGTTTCAGGATAGCGCAGGCAATGTCGAAGGCCCCGCGGGTGAGCTCCAGGGCGCGTTGATGATCAGCGTCGCGGATGCCGGACAGACGCGGCGCCATGTCCGAGAGGACACAATCCGCGGCCCCGTCCGCCGCGACGCGAATGCGCTCCGCCGCATCGTCCGCCAGCACGTCCAACTCGAACGCCTGCACGTGTCCTCCGGAAAGGGGCTGTATGGCTTGCAAGTCGAAGCCGAGCACTCGCCCCCGCGGCCCGGCAAGCTCGGCCGCCACCTGAAGCCATCCGCCCGGCGCCGCGCCCAGATCCACCACCACGTAGCCCGCCCGGATGACGCGGAACCGTTGATTGATCTCCAACAGCTTGTAGGCCGCGCGCGAGCGGTAACCCTCGCGTTTCGCCTTGTGGAAAAACACGTCTTGAGGTCGATAGGACAATCTTCAGCCTTTGTATTCTCTTTCTTGTCCGAACAATATCAAAACTGTTTCACAGGGTGAAATTCCCGGCTTGACAGGCCATACCCCATAGTGATAATCGCCACGCATGATGTGGAAACTGGTGGGTAGTTATATAGCACGTTCGGTGTCGGTGCTTGCCTTCTGTTCCCTCTTGTTGCCAGGACAAGCCGGGGCCATAGACCTGAGTTCGGGCGAGGTCGAGGCAAGCCTAGACACGACCCTCTCCTACGGCGTGACGTTTCGCGTTGCAGAGCGCGATGAGGTGCAGATTACCAAGACCAACGACAACGACGGCAATCTCAACTACGATCGCGGCGTCGTCAGCAACGCCTTCAAGTTTACCAGCGAACTCGACATCGGCTACCAGAACTTGGGGCTGTTCGTTCGCGCCAGCGGACTCTACGACATCGAGAACGAAAACGGCACGCGGGCCCGCACGCCGCTGTCGGACGAGGCGAAGGCCCTGATCGGGACAGACCTCGACGTGCTCGATGCCTACGTGACCGGAGCGTTCGACCTCGGTGACGCCACGCTGGACGTTCGGCTCGGCAACCATGTCCTCAACTGGGGTGAGAGCACATTCATCCAGAACGGCGTCAACGCCGTCAACCCCTTTGACGTGAGCAAGCTCAGGGTTCCGGGTTCCGAATTGCGCGAGGCATTGCTGGCGGTCCCGCTGGTTTCGGCGTCCGTGGCGGGGAACCTCAACCTTACGATGGAAGGTTTCTACCAGATCGGCTGGGAAAAGACCGAGATCGACCCAGTGGGCAGCTTCTTCTCGGTCACCGACTACGTCGGTCCGGGCGCGAGCAATGCGGTGATCGCCCTGCCGGGATTGAACCTGGGCGACATGGGGCTGACCGCCGATCCTGCCACGAATCCCTTCCTGGTCTTCTCGCGGACCTCCGTCGCCAGCGCTTTTGCCCCCCTCATCACGGCAGATCGCGACTTCCTGATAGCGAGCCGCGACCTGCCGGACCGCGACCCCCGCGACTCGGGTCAGTGGGGAGCCGCGTTCCGCTATCTCGCCGAGGGATTGAACAACACCGAGTTCGGCTTCTATTTCATGAACTACCACAGCCGCCTGCCCGTCGTCAGCGCGCGAACCGGGACCGCGCAAGACGCGGGGAGAGGCTTGGCCGCGGCGGGGGCTATCGGGGCCGCTGCCCCGACGGCGGTGGGAGAGATCGTGACCGGCGCGGTCATGCAGGCCATGGCCGCGGCACAGTGTCCTTCTCCAGCTCACAGCCCGGAATGCGGGGCACTCGCACAAAGAGTTCAAGCGGAGACGACGGCCTTGGCTACAGGCCTCGCCGGAGGCGCTGCTCAAGCCGCCGGTATCGACGCCTACGCCAAGAACGGGTACTACTTCATCGAATATCCCGAGGACATCCAGCTCTACGGCGTCAGCTTCAACACAACGCTCGGGACGACGGGCTGGGCGCTGCAAGGAGAGTACTCCTATCGCCGTGACGCACCGCTGCAGTTCGCGGAACGCAAGATATTCGCCGATGCCCTAGGACCGTTCACCGGGTTGCCGGGATGTATCGTACGGAAGGTGCAGAGCGGTGTCCCGCAGGCTCTGGCAGGTCCCCAGTGCATCGGCGAGAACGCCGCAGCCGGCCGGTACGGCGCGGAGAACGCGGGCTACGTCCTGAGCGACGTGAGCCAAGTCCAGGCCACCGCCACCAAGGTGTTCGGTCCGGTCATGGGAGCTGACGGCGGGGCATTCGTCACCGAAGTGGCGATGATGCAAGTGCACGACATGCCAAGCGGTAAGGGTGTGGCTGCCGAGGACCTGACCCCGGCCGACCGGCCCCTGGAGAGTCCCGCCGGCTCGGTCGGGGAAGGCCCCAGCTATGACCCCAACGACGCCGACGCCACCTCCTGGGGTTACCGGCTGGCGGCTCGGCTGGACTACAACCAAGCGATCGGAGCGGTGAACCTCTTCCCGTACCTTCGGTTCGGGCACGACGTCGGCGGCAACAGCCCCGCACCCAGCGGCTCGTTCGTGGAGGGCCGGACCGCGCTCACTCTAGGCCTTGCCGCCGACTACCTCAGCCGCTGGCAGTTCGATGTCAGCTACACCCAGTATGCCGGCAGCCGCAACTCGTTGAGGGACCGCGATTTCGTCACCGCCACGGTCAAATACTCCTTCTAGGCGCCATGAACATGAAAGCACTCACGATTCGAATGGGAACCGCGCTCGTCCTGGCGTGCGCGCTTGTCTCTCCCGTGTCCGCGGAGCTTTCCGCGGACGACATCGCACGCCTCGGCAAGGACCTGACCCCCCTGGGGGGAGAGCGCGCCGGCAACGCCGACGGCACCATCCCCGAGTGGACCGGGGGCATCACCAAGCCCCCGGCGGGATACCAGCTCGGCGACCACCATCCGGATCCGTACGCGGGCGACAAGCCGCTCTTCGTCATCGACCAGTCCAACCTGGACCAGCACCGGGACAAGCTCTCCACGGGGCACCAGCGTCTCCTGGAACTCTACCCGACGTTCAAGTTGAACGTGTACCCGACCCGGCGCAGCGCCTCGGCGCCGCAGCGCGTCTACGACGCCACCCGGAAGATCGCCGCGGCCACGAAGCTGGTGGACGACGGCAACGGGGTCGACGGCGCGGTCATCGGCATTCCCTTCCCCATCCCCAAGGACGGTCAGGAGATCATCTGGAACCATCTCCTGCGCTATCGCGGCGAGACGGTGTCGTGCACGCTGGGCCAGGCGGCGGTCACCCGCGGCGGCAGCTACACGCTGGTCAAGTACGCCGTCGACGTGAACGTGCGCTACTCGCTGCCGGGCATGACCGTCGAGAGGCTCGGCAACACCATGATCCTGTTCAAGCAGCGGGTGACCGCGCCCGCGCGACTGGCGGGAGACATCGTCCTGGTGCACGAGACCATGAACCAAGCGCGGGAGCCGCGCAGCGCCTGGACCTACAACCCGGGTCAGCGCCGCGTGCGGCGCGCGCCCAACATCGCCTACGACAACCCGGGCACCACCTCGGACGGGCTGCGCACCGCGGACCAGTTCGACATGTTCAACGGCGCCATTGACCGCTACGACTGGAAGCTCGTGGGCAAGCGCGAGATGTACGTGCCCTACAACGCCTACCGGGTGCACAGCGACAAGCTCTCCTTCGGCGACATCATCCGGCCGTTGCATGTGAACCCGGAGCATCTGCGCTACGAACTGCACCGGGTGTGGATCGTCGACGCAACCCTCAAGGAGGGTGCCAGCCACATCTACAAGCGCCGGACCTTCTACATCGACGAGGACTCCTGGCAGATCCTGCTGGCGGACATCTACGACAACCGCGACCAGCTCTGGCGCGTGTCCGAGGGCCACGTCATCAACTTTTACGAGAAGCCCCTGATCTGGCCGACCCTGGAGATCCACCACGATCTGCAGGCCGGCCGCTACCTCGCCCTCGGCCTCGACAACGAGTTCCCCATGTGCACGTACGACATCACGTTCAAGGACAGGGACTTCAAGCCGTCATCCCTGCGCCGCGCGGGAAGGCGGTGAGACTGGGCGGTAGGGGACCTCGCAGACCATACGGACACGTCCTTCCCGCAACGCAGGCTGTGTCGAGACTTGTGAGGCAACGGCCCCCCGAAACGTCATTCCCGCGAAAGCGGGAATCCAGGTGGGGTGAGGCGGGGAACACGCATTTTTGCCCCTCCCCACCCCTGGATTCCCGCTTTCGCGGGAATGACGTTTCGGGGGGCCGTGCCCCTGTGTTCCGGGCGGTGCCTCTGCGTTCCGAGATCATGAAAGAAATTTGCCGGCGCCTGTCCCTGCTCCGTTCACGCTTACATCCTCTTGGTTGTACCTCGGCGGCCCTGCTGACAGCCCTGGTGCTGTCTCTGCCCGCCCATGCCTCGGGAGAGGCCAAACCGGCCGTCCAGGCGCCGCTGGCCGCGACCACTCTCCTGCTGGACGCGGCCACGGCCGGTGATCGCGTCATCGCGGTGGGCCAGCGCGGCCACATCCTGATATCCGACGACGGCGCGAACTGGAAACAGGCGCAGGTGCCCGTCCGCGCCCTGCTCACCGCGGTGCACATGCACGACGCCACCACAGGCTGGGCCGTGGGACACGATGCCGTCATTCTCCGCACCGGCGACGCCGGCGACACATGGCGGTTGCTGCACCGCGCGCCCGAAGAGGAGCGTCCCCTGCTGGACGTGTGGTTCCGGGACAAGGAGACGGGCTTCGCCGTGGGGGCCTACGGCTATTTCCTGGCCACGCGCGACGGGGGCGCCACCTGGACCTCCCGCGCCATCAGCCAGGACGACTTCCACCTGAACGAGATCGTGCCCGCCGGAGCGGAACGCCTGTTGATCGCCGCGGAGGCCGGAGTTGTGTACCGGTCCGACGACGGCGGCGGCACGTGGCGCGAACTGTCCTCGCCCTACACCGGATCATGGTACGGCGCCCTGGTGCTGGATGCCGACCGCTTCATGCTGCTGGGGCTCCGCGGACATCTCTTCCGCTCCGAGGACGCCGGAGAGAGCTGGACTCGGGTGGCCACCCACACCACCGCGACCCTCACGGACGCTGTCCGCCTGCCGTCCGGCATGGTGCTTCTCACCGGACTCGAGGGAATTCTCCTGACCAGCCGCGACGACGGCGTCAGCGTTTCGACCACGCGCCTCCCGTCGCGCCAAGGCATCACGTCCGCGCTGGCGCTTCCCGACGGCTCCACGCTGCTAACCGGAGAGTTCGGCGTGCGGCGCCTGCCCAGCCTGGAATCGATCCCCAAGCCCGAATAACCGCCCATGCCGGATGTCTCCCAAACCTCCGCACCAAACCCGTTGACCGCCTTCCTCGAGCGCTGTCTGTTCACCCGGCGCGGAATCGTCATCGCCGTCTTCGCGCTCGTCACCCTCGCCATGGGCTGGTTCGCGGCTCAGTTGCGCGTGGATGCCGGGTTCTTCAAGCTCGTGCCTCTCAAGCACGAGTACATGCAGACCTTCCTCAAGCACCAGGATCAGTTCGGCAGCGCCGACCAAGTGGTGATCGCCATCACGGCTCAAGAGGGGGACATGTTCACCCCCGAATTCTTCGCCGTGCTGAAGCAGGTCACCGACGCGATGTTCTTCCTTCCCGGCATCGACCGCACCCAAGTCTTTTCCATTCTCACGCCCAACGTTCGCTACATCGAGGTGGTGGAGGACGGGGTCATCGCGGGCAACGTGCTGCCCGCGAGCTTCAAGCCCACGGAGGCCGGTCTGGCCCGGGTGCGCGAGAACGCCATCAAGGCCGGCGTTGTCGGCAGGCTGGTGGCCAACGACTTCACCGGGGCCATCGTCAGCGGCCGGCTGCAGGAGTTCGACCCCAACACCGGCAAGCGGCTCGACTACCTCGATGTTGCGCGCCAGCTCGAAGAGATCCGCGCCAAGGCGCAGGCAAGCGCTCCCGTCCACGTGCATATCATCGGCTTCGCCAAGCTCGTGGGGGACATTGCCGCGGGCGCCGCCCGGGTTATCGCGTTCTTCGGCATTACCTTCCTGATCACCGCGCTGTTCGTGTACCTCTACACCCGCTCGGTGCGGCTGACCATCCCGCCGCTGGTGTGCTCGCTGGTGGCGGTAGTGTGGCAGCTCGGCACGGTCACCGCCCTGGGGTTCGGCATCGATCCCATGTCCATCCTCGTACCCTTCCTGGTGTTCGCGGTGGGGGTCAGCCACGGGGTGCAGATGGTGAGTGCGGTGCGCGCCGAGGTAGTAGCGGGCACCGCCGGTGTGGACGCCGCGCGCGCGAGCTTCCGGCGCCTGCTGCTGCCGGGAGCGGTGGCGCTCGCGTCGGACTCGGTGGGCTTCATCACCATCTCGTTTATCGAGGTCCAGGTCATCCGGGAGACGGCCATCACGGCGAGCCTCGGCATCGTGGCCATCATCCTGACCAACTTGGCGCTGCTGCCGGTGTTGCTGTCGTACTTCCGCATGAACGACGCCGAGCGGCAGGCGGCGGCCAAGCGCGACAGCGTCCTGCGGCCGTTGTGGTCCCGAGTGGCGCGTCTGGCGCGCCGCGGTCCCGCGGCGGTGACGGTGGGACTGGCCGCGGTGCTCGTGGCCGTGGGGGCCTTCTACGCGGTCCAGGTCAAGGTGGGCGACAGCCACCAGGGCGTGCCGGAGCTGCGGGCGGAGTCGGTGTACAACCGCGACATCGCGGTCATCACCGAGCGCTTCAAGATCGGCGTCGACGTGCTCACGGTGTTCGCGGAGACGGTGCCCGACGGCTGCATCGACTACGACGTGCTCACCACGCTGGACGAGTTCACCTGGCACGTACGCAACGTGGAGGGCGTCCAGTCGGTGGTGAGCCTGGCCAGCGTCGCCCGCGGCATCAACGCCGGCTGGAACGAGGGCAATCTCAAGTGGCGCACGCTGCCGCGGAACCGCCACAGTCTGGTGCAATCGGTTTCGCCGGTGCCCACCAGCAGCGGACTCATCAACAACGACTGCAGCGTGCTGCCCACGCGCATCTACACCACCGACCACAAGGCCGAGACCATCCAGCGGGTCGTCGACGCCACCAAGGACTTCCAGCGTGAGAACACCGTGGAGCGCATCCGCTTCCGGCTCGCGGGCGGCAACGTGGGCGTCATGGCCGCCACCAACGAGGAGGTGGACGCGTCGCAGTTCCCGATCCTGGGCTACGTCTTCGCCGGGGTCATCCTGCTGTGCCTGCTCTCGTTCCGCTCGGTGGCGGCCACGGTGTGCATCATCGTGCCGCTGGCCGCGGTGTCGCTCCTGGCCTACGGGCTCATGGCGATCCTGGAGATCGGCCTCAAGATCTCGACGCTGCCGGTGGTGGCCCTGGGGGTGGGGATCGGCGTGGACTACGCCATCTACATCT
>JAPPNE010000031.1 GCA_028818775.1 Deltaproteobacteria bacterium
TGTGAGGCGACATCCAAAACTGGGCCACTTGGCGACAGATAAAACTGGGCCACCCCCGTGGCTGGGGCGAGGAGGTGTGGGGTGAGTCGGGAGGTCTGTACTTCGGTTCTGACGCCGGAACGAGGCGTCGGGAGCGACGAGATGCGGACACCGGAAGATGTGCTGGAGATGCGGCGGCTCCACCGGCTGGGCTGGGGGACGCGACGGATCGCGGCCCGGTTGGGGTGTTCGCGGACGACGGTCCAGGTGTGGCTGCGGCGAGGTCGCTGGCGGAAGGCGGCTCGTCGTCGTCGGGACGGGGTGCTCACGGGCTTGGAGGAGTGGCTTCGAGACCGGCTGGTGCAGCACGAAGGGAACGCGGACGTGGTTCGCCAGGAGTTGGAGACGCTGGGGGTACGGGTGAGCTTGCGGACGGTGCAGCGCGCGGTGGAGCCGTTCCGTCGGGAGTTGCGAGCGGCAGTGGTGGCGACGACGCGCTTCGAGACGCCGCCGGGGTATCAGTTGCAGATCGACTTCGGCGGGCGCCAGGTCTGGATCGGCGAGGAGAAGCGGCGGGTGACGCTGTTCGTGGCGACGCTGGGGTGTTCGCGTCGGATGCATGTCCGGGTGTTCTTGGGGGAGCGGCAGCGGCACTGGTTCGAGGGGCTGGAGAGCACGTTCGAGGAGTTCGGTGGGGTTGTGGAGACGGTGTTGCTGGACAACGCCCGGGCGTTGGTGAAGAGCCATGACGCGGCGACGCGGGAAGTGGTGTTCCAGGACCGGTTCCTGGCCTTTGCGAAGCACTGGGGGTTCCGGCCGCAGGCCTGCGCGCCGTATCGGGCGCGGACGAAGGGGAAGGACGAGTCCGGGGTGGGTTACGTGAAGCGGAACGGGATCGCGGGACGTCGGTTCTCGTCGTTCGCGGAGCTCGAGGCGCATCTGGCCTGGTGGACCCGCGAGGTGGCGAACCGACGGGTTCATGGGACCACCGGCCGGGTTCCGATCGAGCACTTCGTCGAGGAGGAAGCCCAGCAGCTCCGGCCGCTCCCGACCTATGGGCGTTTCGAGCAGGTTCGGCAGTTGACGCGTCGGGTGACCACGGACTGTTCGGTGGTCGTGGACACGAACGCCTACTCGGTGCCGTGGCTGTTGATCGGGGAACGGGTGCGGGTCCTGGTGAGTGCTACCAAGGTCTGCATCCATCACGGCGCCTCGGAGGTGGCGGCGCATCCGCGGAGTCCGGGGCGTCGGCAGCGGCTCACCGACCCGGCGCACTTTGCGGGGGTGGCCGGCGCCGAGGGGCGTGCGGTCCGCAGGCCCCGGACCGTCGAGGAGTCGGGATCCGACAGCTTGGTGCGGCCCCTGGCGGAGTATGCGGAGATCGCAGGAGGCAGTTGGTGAGACGCGAAGACGGGCCGGATCCGCTGGTCCAGATGCTGACGCGCTTGCGCCTGAGCGCGATTCGGGACCAGTTGGACACCCTCTTGGATGAAGCCGCGCGCCGCGAGTTGAACCTGCGGGACGCGTTGCAGTTCCTGTGTGAACGCGAGATCGCCCGCAAGGACGAACGGCGGATCACCATGGGAATGAAGCTGGCGAAGTTCCCCGCGGTCCGGGAGTTGAGCGGGTTCGACTTCGGGGCACAGCCGTCGGTGAACGAGGAGCAGATCCGGGACCTGGCGACCGGCCGGTTCATCGCACACGGCGAATCGGTGCTCTTCCTCGGCCCTCCGGGTGTGGGCAAGACCCACCTGGCGGTGGCGGTCGGCCGCGGGGCGATCCTCGCGGGCTACACGGTGCTGTTCACCACCGCGGCGGCGCTGGTGGCCAACCTGGCCAAGGCCCATCTGACCGGTCGTCTCGAAGACCAGCTCATCCACTTCACCAAGCCGAAGCTGTTGATCGTGGACGAACTCGGATACCTCCCCCTCGAAGAGGATGCGGCCCACCTGTTCTTCCAGCTCGTCAACCGACGCTACGAGCGCGGCGGCTTCCTCGTGACCTCGAACCGCCCCGTAGCCGAGTGGGGCCGCGTCTTCGGAGACGCCGTCGTCGCCACCGCCATCCTCGATCGGATGCTCCACCACAGCCACGTGATCACCATCCGTGGCGAAAGCTACCGACTCCGAGAGAAGCGCCGCAGTGGTCTCTTCAACAGCTTCACCAGCCTACTCCCAGCCCCCGCCGCCGGCGCTCAACCCAACCCCGAGGAGGCAGCGTGACGCACACTCTGTACCCACAGGGGTGGCCCAGTTTTATCTGTCGCCAGCGGACCAGTTCCAGATGTCGCTTGACAGC
>JAPPNE010000032.1 GCA_028818775.1 Deltaproteobacteria bacterium
CGAGTGAACTCGAAGTTGCCTTTTGTGTTGATGGCATCGAGAATGCGTTTCTGGCGGAGATGCGCGAAGCGGCGCGCTTGGCGGTCTACCGCGCCATGGCGGCCGACTTCGAGCCGCGTCCGGCGTTTGCCGACTGGACGCGGGCGCGCGACGCCGGCATCGAGCTTGTGCCGTCTCCCCGGGTGCTCCGTCCCTGGCGGCCCGCCATCGCCGACATAGACGACTGGCGGGAGCCTCCCAAGCCCGAGGCCGTTGGCGCCGATGCGCTGATCATGGCCTGCGACCCGGAACCTCCCGAGGCGCAGGCGCTGTGGCGCGCCGCGGAGCTCGCCGGCATGGCGAAGAGGCTCTTCGAGGCCGACAGGCGCCTCGAAGGCTACGGCTGGTATGACCGGCTCGACCGGGTCGCGGGCATCGACACCAAGGTCACCGCGGCCGACGGCAGGGCGTGGCCGCTCCACGAATATCCCGTGCCCGAGCGGACGGGGGCCACCGCCGCCCCGCTGGCGGCCCGTCCTGACGCGATCCGCATGGCGCTCTCGGTCAGGACCGTCGACGCCCGGAACCGCACTCTCGATCTCCCCGCCGATCTCGCCTTCGCGGGCGAGGCCTGGAGCTGGGTCGGCGAGGCGCTGCCGCTCGTGACAAGGGACAGCACACTGGAACCCCACCGGCTCGCGGAGTTGCTGCGCCGGGGCTTCTTCTCCGCCTCCGATGATGCCGGGGCCGACAGTTGGGAGACCCAGGCCCTGCGCTTCGACGAGGAGGCGCTCCACATCGCCACCAGGCTCCTGTGCAGCGAGGATTCGGCGCTGGAGATCTCCATCGCCGAGACCGTCCGGCGGGAGCTCTTCTGGCTCGTTCCACAGAACCGCTCCGTAGAGATCTCCATCGCCCGCCCGGACGTCCGGGTCGTCCTGGGCGATCCGGCCAAGGCCGCCACCTGAGCCGGAAGGCCACCGGGTTCTCTTCGGGCGGCCGACATTCCACCCATCCCCCACAGGACTGTCCTCCCCGCCCGGAGCCGGGGCCGGCTGTCTCCCGGCGGGGCCGGCCGGAGCGCGGGAGCGGGCGTTCCCCACCGCGACATTCATCCCCACCACAACAAGGAGACCGTGCATGGAAAACGGGAACCCGATGGAAGAACTGGTCGGCGCGGAACCGACAGCCAGGCTCGCAGGCCTCTCCCTCCTCGACCTCGACTCGATGACGGTCCGGGAACTGCGTCAGCGCGGCCTCACGGCGGCCCAAGCCGGAAGAGTCAAGGCGGCGTTCGGGCTGGGCCGGCAACTGCTCGAGGCTGAAGCCTGCCTGCATGGAAGCACTCCGACCATCAGCACTCCCGAGGAGGCCTACCGATACATGCGGCCGCGGTACGTGAACGAGTACCGCGAACACTTCGACGTGCTGATGATGGACAACCGCAACAGGCTCATCGGTCACCACCGGGTGTCCACGGGCAGTCTCACTTCGTCGACCGTACATCCTCGGGAGGCCTTTCACCCCGTTATCCGGGAGAGCGCCGCCGGTGTCATTTTCCTGCACAACCATCCGGCAGGTGACCCCTCGCCCTCGCGCGACGACGTGGAGATCACCCACCGTCTCCGGCAGGTCGGCGAGGTGATGGGGATCCGGGTCCATGACCACGTCGTCTGCGGGCACGGCCGTTTCTTCAGTTTCAATCGCGAAGGCCTGCTGTGACGTCCTCGGTGTCGAGCTTTCAGTCGGCTCTGCGTCGACGGACGCGACAGCGCCCGTCCGCCTGGTCATCCCACGCAGCTCGCGCCGCGTCCCGGCGCTTTCCCGCAATTCAGGAGGGAGACATCCATGCTCGACGCCCATCCGGCGCCGGACGCGTCCCCGCACGTCCCGGTTCCCCGTACGCTTCCGGCCCTCCCGGCCGCTCCACGCTCCCGGCCTTCCGCCAATGACGCGCTGTTTACCGCGGCCACAACTCTTCTGCCGGTCCTGGAGGCAGGCCGGCCCTTCGACGCCCCGACCCTGCGGGACGCCATGACACGGGCCTTCGGCGCCGACGACGCCCAGGGCGGCTGGGTCTGGAAGGACGCCTACGAGGCGGCCGAGGCTGCGGTCGTGCTCTTCATCCGCCGCCATGGCCGGGCCATGCGCCGCTACGCCGGGGCCGGCCCGGACGGACCCTCCGCCATGCTCAGGATGCTCGAAGCCCTGGCCGCGCTGGAGCCGTCCCACACGAAGCGCTCGGAAGAGCAGGTCCGCCTCCAGCAGTTCTCCACGCCCCTGCCGCTCGCCTACGCCGTGGTCCGGGCCGCGGCCATCCGGCCCGGCGATATGGTGCTGGAGCCTTCGGCCGGCACCGGCATGCTGGCGGTGATGGCGGAATGCGCGCTCGGAAACGCGGCCGGGAACCTCCATCTGAACGAGATCGCGGACGCACGCCGCGCCCTTCTGTCCCGGCTGTTCCCCGAAACCCTGGTCACCGGCGTGAACGCCGAGAACGCCGCCGACCGCCTGCCCGGCGCCCGGCCCACCGTTGTCATCATGAACCCGCCGTTCTCGGCCACGCCCGGCGTCCACCACATCCGCCACGACGCCGACCTCCGTCATGTGCGTTCCGCCTTCTCCATGCTGCCGCCGGGAGGCCGGCTCGCCGCCATCACCTCGGCCAACTGCATTCCGGGCGATTCCGACTGGAACGGCGCCTTCGGCCGCCTCGATCCGCCTGCCCGCGTCGTCTTTACCATGGCGATCGACGGCCGGGTCTACGCGCGTCGGGGCACGGGCTTCGACACCAGGCTCACCGTGCTGGACCGCACAAGCCGCCCCGGCATCGACGTCGATCCCGGCGCCCGCGCCGGCACTGCGGCGGAGCTGCTCGACGCGGTCATCGCCCAAGTTCCGCCCCGCCTGCCGGTGGAAGTCCGTACTGTCGGGGGCATGCCGGCTCCGGATCTCTTCGGCAACGCAGCCGCGCCGCGCCAATCGAAGCGAAAGACCGCGCCTGCGCCAGCGGCGCCCGCTTCCGAACCGGCCCACGACTGGGGGCTCGTGTCCGAGCTGACCGTCGAGACCGGCCCGGCGGATGCCGCCGCGGACGCCAGCGGCTCCGTCTCAGGACCCTACGAGCCCTGGAGGGCGGGCGCCGTCCGGATTCCGGGCGCGGTGGCGCATCCGACGCCGCTCGTGCAGTCCGCTGCAATGGCGGCCGTCCCGCATCCAGCGCCGTCCTACCGTCCCATGCTGCCGGAACGCACCGTCACGGAAGGCCTCCTCTCGGACGCCCAGCTCGAGAGCGTCGTGCTGGCGGGCCAAGCCCATGAGGGCCACCTAGCCGCCACTTACCGGATCGGCTCCGGCTGGGAGACCGTCCAGCGTTGCGGCGACGGGGACCAGGGCGACGCCACCGTCACGGACGAAGGCGAGACCCTGTCGGCGCCGGTCCGCTTCCGCCGGGGCTGGATGCTGGGCGACGGCACGGGCTGCGGCAAGGGGCGCCAGGTCGCGGCAATCATCCTCGACGGCTGGCTCCGCGGACGGAAACGAGCTCTGTGGCTCAGCCAATCCGACAAGCTCCTGGAAGACGCGCGCCGCGACTGGACCGCCTTGGGTGGGCGCGAGGACGACGTGATCCCGCTCGGGGACTTCCGGCAAGGCGCCGAGATCCCGCTCTCCACCGGAATCCTCTTCACGACCTATTCCACGTTGCGCTCGCCGTCCCGCCAGGGACGCGCCTCACGGCTCGACCAGATCGTGGCTTGGCTCGCCGGAGGTTCCGACGAGGACGACCGCCATTCCTTCGACGGCTCCGTCGTCTTCGACGAGGCCCACGCCATGGCGAACGCGGCCGGCGGCAAGGGCGCGCGCGGCGACGTGAAGCCGTCCGCCCAGGGCCGCGCCGGCCTGCGGCTTCAGAACGCGCTGCCGGACGCCCGGATCACCTACGTGTCGGCCACCGGCGCCACCACCGTGCCGGGACTGGCCTACGCCGGCCGTCTCGGTCTGTGGGCTGCAGGCGAAACGCCGTTCGAGACCCGGACCGACTTCGTGTCCGCGATGGAAGCGGGCGGGGTCGCCGCCATGGAAGTCGTGGCGAGGGACCTGAAGGCCCTGGGTCTCTACCAGGCCCGCGCACTGGCCTACCACGGCGTGGAGGTGGACATCCTCGTGCATGCACTCTCGGACGAACAGCGCCGCATCTACGACTCCTATGCCGGCGCGTTCAAGGTCATCCACGCCAACATCGAGGCGGCGCTGGAGGCCACGGGCATCGTGCAGGAGGGTTCCACCCTCAACAGGAACGCCAAGTCGGCGGCGCTGAGCGCCTTCGAGGGCACGAAGCAGCGCTTCTTCGGGCACCTCCTGACGGCCATGAAGTGCCCCTCGCTCATTCGCGCCATCCAGGCCGATCTCCACGCAGGGAGGTCGGCGGTCATCCAGCTTGTGTCCACCGGCGAGGCCTTGATGGAGCGGCGCATCGCCGAGATACCGGCCTCGGAGTGGGACGATCTCGGCATCGACCTGACGCCCCGCGAGCACGTCCTCGACTTCCTGGCCCACGCCTTCCCCGTGCAGCTCCAGGAACCCTTCACCGACGCGGACGGGAACCTGATGAGCCGCCCGGCCACAGACGCCTACGGCAATCCGGTCCTGTGCCAGGAGGCGCTCGCGCAGCGCGACGTGTTGCTGGAAAAACTCGCGTCCCTGCCGCCGGTGCCCTCGGCCCTGGACCAGGTGATCCAGCACTTCGGCCACGAGGCCGTGGCGGAAGTGACGGGCCGCTCCCGCCGGGTGCTCA
>JAPPNE010000033.1:0-60495 GCA_028818775.1 Deltaproteobacteria bacterium
GGGGACATCTTAGCTTTGTTGAAAAGGGGACATTATCGCTTTGCGCTAACACCGGTGACTTGCGCGTTGTGTTTTGCTCCGGGCCATGTTAAGGCGTAGGAAACAATTCAGTCACGGGGGAGTCAAATGGCGTTGGACTTGCGAGACAGCGTTCGGAAGCAGATCGACCTACTGAAGAAGGAACTGGCCTCGGCCAGCGAGCGCGTGAACAGCTTGAACGATGAGATCAAGCGGCATGAGGTTATCTACGGAATGCTGACCGGCGACGCCAAGCCGGCGGCGCGTCGAGGCCGTCCCCGCGGGCCGCAAAAGCGCGGTCCGAGCGGTTCCATGATCGACTGGAACGCCATTTTCGCAACGCTGCCCAACGAGTTTACCCTCGACACCATCGGCGCCAACGAGACCGCCCGGGAGAAGCCCCGCGCCTACCTCAGGCAGGTGGTCGTGCGCTGGTCCAAGGAAGGCCGTATCAGCCGTACAGGCAGAGGGCAGTACCGGAAGGCCTGATTCCCGCTTTTCAAGCGCGTCATGCGCACGCCGGCCCGAGGCCTTTCCCGTTTGCGCCTCGCGCCCGCGCCGGCTGGGCCGCCGGCCGGGACTCGCTCCCGGCCGCATGCTTTCCGGCGAACGGCAACAACCAACGTAATCTACCGTCAGGGATTGGAGGTCCTATGCAGTTCAATGATTGTCGTGAATGGATCGAGAAGGCGGACGCCATGGGCGAGCTCAAGACCCTCAAGGGGTGCAACTGGGACCTTGAGATCGGCGCCATCACCGAAATGGTCATGCGCAGGGAGGACGGCCCGGCCGTATTGTTCGACGAGATCAAGGACTATCCCGCGGGCTACCGGGTTCTGTCCAACACCTTGACCTCGCGCAAGCGTATCGGCCTTACTCTGAATCTGCCGCCGGGCGACAGCAAGATGGAGTTCGTCAATACCTGGCGCAATCACTACAAGAACATCAAGCCCGTCCCCGCCAAGGTGCTCAAGGACAGTCCCCTGTTCGAGAACGTCTTCGAGGAGGGCAACATCGACCTGCTCAAGTTCCCCACGCCCCGCTGGCATGAACGGGACGGCGGCCGCTACATCGGCACCGGCAGCATCGACATCACCTCCGACCGTGACGAGGGCTGGACCAACTGGGGTACGTACCGGGTGATGGTGCACGACTCGGATACGGTGGGTTTCTACATTTCACCGGGCAAGCACGGTCGCATTCACCGGGACAAGTATCAACAGACGGGCGAATCCTTCAAGATGGCCATGTCCTTCGGGCACGATCCGCTGGTCTTCCTGGGGGGCAGCATCGAGGTCCCTTACGGGGTGCCCGAGTACGACTTTCTGGGCGGAATCCGCGGCGAGCCGCTGGAGGTGGTGAAGGCGCCGTACTCCGGCCTGATGGTCCCGGCCAACGCCGAGATCGTGGTGGAAGGCGACGTGGTCTTCGGCGAGGACCGCGTGGAAGGTCCCTTCGGCGAGTGGACCGGCTACTACGCCAGCGCCGAGCGGAACGAGCCCATCGTCAAGATCAAGCGGCTCTACCACCGCAACGATCCCATCATCCTGGGGTCGCCTCCGGGCAGGCCTCCGGCCGAGTTGGGCTGGTACCGCTCGTACCTGCGTTCCGCGCTGATCTGGGACGAGATGGAGAAGGCGGGGGTGCCGGACGTGAGGGGCGTGTGGCTGATGGTGGCCGGCGGCAGCCGCCTGGTCATGGTGGTTTCCATCAAGCAGCGCTACCCGGGACACGCGCGCCAGGCCGCGGTGGTGGCGTCGCAGTGCCATGCCGGCGCCTATCTCGGCCGTTATGTCATCGTCGTGGACGACGACATCGATCCCTCCAACACGGACGACGTCATCTGGGCCATGGCCACGCGTTCGGATCCCGACGCCGACATCGACATCATCCGGCGCTGTTGGAGCGGTCCCCTGGACCCGATCGTGCATCCCACGAAGAAGGGTTTCAACTCGCGCGCCATCATCGACGCGTGCCGTCCCTACGAGTGGATGGACCAATTCCCGCCGGTGGCGGAATCGCCCCGGGAAGTGCTCGATGCCACCGAAAAGAAGTGGGGCAAGGTCCTGTTCAGCACCAACGGCACGGGCGCATAGCCCGATATCGAAGGTTCCGCGTTCATCGAGACGGCGGGTTCGTCACAATGGTGACGAACTTGCCGTCTCTTTGTATGTTCAAGAGGCGGAACCGCTTCGTCGCCGGGGCGCGCAGCTTGTCCAGCAGATCGCGGGAATTCTTGACGGGCGCGCCGTCCACCTGGATGACCACATCGCCGCGCCGGAGCCCAAGCTCGGCGGCGGGGCCGCCGGGCTCCACGTGCGCCACCAGGGCGCCGGCGTCGACGGTCGCGGCAAACAATGTCGCCAAGTCCGGGGTGAGGTCCTGCACCTGCATGCCCAGGGTCCGCGAAACCCGGTTCCGCAGTTCCGATTGCCGCCCGCCCAGGGGCATGCCCTGTTCCAGGACCTCGGGCGTCGCATAAATCGGCGCGCCCGTCCGTAGCGCCACGGCGATAGCGTCGCTCGGGCGCGCGTCGAGGCGAACGCGCCGCCTGTTCCGTCTCAGGGTGACCTCCGCGAAAAAGGTGTGTTCGCGCAACTCCGTGATGGTCACCTGTTCCAACTCGGCCTTGAGGCCCCGCAACACCTTTTGGATCAGGTCGTGCGTATCGGGTCTGGAGAGCCTTTCTCCGGCCAGCGCACGGGCGATGGAGTTGGCTTCGGCTTCGCCGATCCAGATGGGCAGCAGCCGTCCGCCGCCGGCCAGCAGCACCACCGGCGTCCCCCGCGTCGGGTCCACGATGACTTGCCGGACCTCCATGCGGACGGGTTCCGCACGCGCGCTCCCGTCCTCGAGCACCGGTCCCAGGAGCGCCCCGAACAGCAGGGTGCGCGTGAGCACCCTCGTGATACGGCGGCTCCGGAACCCGCGCCGCTCGGCTGGCCAAACGCCCCGCATGCCGCGGAGCTTAGTCACCGGCGTCGCGCGGTGTCAACAACGTTCCACCAGGAACCGCGGGTTGCCTTTCATGGCGGTGTCGATGTCTTCGCGCGGGATCCCCTCGGCGAGCAGCCCCGCGCCAAGCCGCGCCAGTCCCTCCGCCGGGGCCGCCCGGTCCACTTGACCCACGTCCGTGGACAGGATCGTCCGCTCCGCGCCCGCCTGCGTCAGGATCGACGCGGTTTCCTTGAACGATACCAACCCCATGTCCACCAGGATGAAGCTCAGCTCGACGTAGGCCCCGGCGCCGGCAAGCTCGACCAGCTCGGGGACGCCGATGGCCGGAGGATCGTAGCACGGGTGCGTGACAATGACCTTCCGGACGCCCAGGGCGCGAGCCCGTTCCATCACGTAGAACACCTCGTCCCGGCCCACGTGGCCGGTGGCGAGCACCAGGTCGTGATCGGCGGCGATGCGCAGGATCTCGTCCAGCGGCGGGCGGAGGTGGGCGGCGAGTATGTTGATGGGTTCCACCTCGCCGAGCCGCCGGGCCAAGGGGGAGACGGTGCCGCCGCACCACTCGGGCGGGATATCGTACCGCTCCCCTTCGTGGTGCCGCGCGGTGAGATGCGCGGCCGCATGGACGGTGGGCAACCACACCACCTTGAGATAGGGCTCGCCGTTCGCCGACGGTCCCAGCGCGCCCCGCACCGCCGCGGGATTGATGCCGCCGACGTAGTGGTTCAGCACCACCGAGCCGTGGAGCCGGACGCCGGTGACGTCGTGGGCCATCTGCGCCCAACTCCCGGTGGCCGTCATGTGCGACTTGAGCACCACGCCGCCGAGCCCGGTCTCCCGCACATGCCGGGCCAGCGAGACCGCATCGAACCGCCGCGGGATTCCCTCCGGCCCGCAGTGCACGTGCAGGTCCACCGCCCCGGTGACGTCGTAACCAGGGTCCGGGATGTTGGCGGGATTTTTCATCGGAGACTCGAGCATCATCGCGTCCTTCGACTTCGCTTCGCTACGCTCAGGACGGCCCCAAAAAACCGCTCGTCCTGAGCGTAGCGTAGCGCAAGCGGAGCGAAGTCGAAGGGCGCGCTCATGCCGTGCCGCAGACGTCCATGGCCGTGTGCGCCAGCACCTCGGCGCATGTCGCCATCTCGCTGATGAAGATGTAGCCGCCATCCGGGCCGGGATCCAGGAAGCCGCCGCCGGGACCGTAGTGGAGACAGGGGATGCCGTGCTTCCACAGCCAGCAACTGTCGCCGGCCGAGTAGGACATGGGCAGGTGGGCGCCGATCAGCCTTGGCGGTGCGCCCGTGACCTTCTCGTGGTTCCGCGCCACCGCCCGGACGATGGCCGCATCCGCGGGCACGTCCAACGGGTCCATCACCAGGCGCCGGCAGCCCTTGAAGAAGGGCGGCGGCGGGATCTCGATGGCATAGTCGAACTCCGGGTCACCGTCCTTCAGAGGGTCCAGCGTACGCCTCACGTCGGCGATGACCGAGTCCGCCGTCTGTCCGGGCACGAAGTGCACGTCCACGATGACGGTGCAGAGGTCGGGCACGTAGGGCGGCTCCGTCAGCACGTAGCCCTCGCCGCGCCCGCCGATGATGCTGCCGACGTTCAGGCGGGGAAGAGCGGGCAGGTCGGCCCGGGGGGTAAACGTAAACTCGACCCGACCCAGAGCCTCGACGACCCGCGTCATCTGTTGCACCGCGTTCACCGTCTCCTCGACCTTGCTCACGTGGCCGGTGACGCCGTAGGTGGATGGCGAAGTGCACGATGCCGCCGTGCACGGTCACGAGATTGCCGATGCCGAAAGGCTCCGGCAGCACCGCCATGTCGGTGCGGAAGCCGCTCTCCATGAGGAAGTGCGTGCCCTCGCCACCCTGGGTCTCCCCCACCACGCAGGCCAGCACCAGGTCTCCGCGGAGCTTCACTCCCGCCCGTCGCACCGCCTCGGCGGCGCCGATCATGGCGGCCACGCCGCCCTTCATGTTCTGCACCCCGTGGCCGTATAACCGGTCCCCCTCCACCAGCGGCGTCCACGGGTCGCGCTTGCCGCCCCGGGTGAGGGAGTTGATATCGATGTGGCCGTTGAACATGAGGCTCGGGCCGCCGCCCGCGCCCTTGAGGGCGGCGATGGTCTGGTATCGGCCGGGCGCAACCTCCTGCAGCGTGACGTCGTAGCCACGCTCGGAGAGATAGTCTCGCAGGAACAGTGCCACCGGGGTCTCGTCGGGGCAGAAGCTCGGGATCTTGATCAGCTCGCCGGCGAGCTCCACGAGTTCCGTGGCGCCCACATCAATCTGACGAGTCATCATCCGCCGGCGCCCGATCCGGTGAGCCGCAGCACGAGCCCGGCCATGAGCATGGCGCCGTGGGCCAGGGCGCGCTCGTCCACGTCGAAGGTGGACGTGTGGTGACCCGTGGGGGTGCTGCCGCCGAGCAGGAAGTAGAGGGACTTGCCGCCGTGTTCCTGGACCCGGCGCATGAAGTAGGTGGCATCCTCGCCGCCGCCCAGGGGCCGGGCGTCGTGGACGCGGAAGTCCACGGGCGAAGACCCGGCGACCTGGGCAAGGTGGTCCTTCATCTCGCCGTCGGACTTGGCGCCGATGGTGCGGCCGGTGATCTCGCTTGCGACCTCGAGCCCCTGGAGCGTGGCCGCTCCCTCGATGCAGCGGCGCGCGCCTTCCTCCATGAGCTCGCAGATCTCGTCGGTGCCGCCGCGCACCTCGTACTTCATGTGCGCCTCGGACGGCACCACGTTGGTGCCGGTGCCGGCGTTGAGCACGCCGACGTTGACGAAGGTGGCGCCCTGGCCGTTGCGCGGCAGGGCGTGCAGCGCCAGGGTGGCCTGGCAGGCCGCCAGCAGCGCGTTGCGGCCCCGTTCCGGCGCGCCGCCCGCGTGGGAGGCCACGCCGCGGAAGCGCGCCTCCATCTTCACGGACGAGAGGAAGTGGGTGGCCTCCAGCGCCACCTCGCCCAACGGCAGCGTCGGCCCGCCCATGTGCAGGCAGGCAAAGTAGTCGGCGTCGTCCACCACTCCGGCCTCCACCATGGGATGCGCGCCGCGGCCGCCTTCCTCCGCCGGCTGGAACAGGAGCTTCACGCGCCCGCGCCAGTCCGGGTTCGCGGCAAGCAGCTCGGCCGCGCCCAGGCCGATGGTCACGTGGGCGTCGTGGCCGCAGGCGTGCATGATGGCGGGCTTCCCGGAAGCGAAGCCGTGAGCCACCGGCGGGTGCGTTGGGTCTTCGGACTCCGAGACCTCGGTGGCGTCCATGTCGAAGCGCAGCGCCACGGTGGGGCCGTCGCCGCGCTCGAGAATGCCCACGGCTCCCGGCACCTCGATGTCACGCGCGAGGTCGCCCGCTTGGGCGCGGCTCTCCTTCACCACCGCCTCCTCGGGCCAGCCGCGCACCGCGTCGGGATGGACGCAGTCGGAATTCGTCTCCACCCGGTAGCCCAGTTCGCGCAGCCGGTTCACCACCATGCCGGTGGTTCGGAACTCGGTCCAGCCCGCTTCGGGGTGGCGGTGCAGGCTGCGCCGGATGTCGGTCAAGTAGGGGAGCTTTGACTCGGCTTGGCGCGCCAAGCGATTCAAGTATTCATTGAGATTTTGTGGCATAACTTTCCAATTTCACTTAGTCGGTAAGGGTCTACTCGTTCCGCGCGATCTCCACAACGCGCCTGCGCTGCTCCTGGGTGCCCAAGGGCATGAGCAGAGGCAGGTCGAGACCGCCTCGAACGAACTCGTCCAGGCGCCGGCGGCATTCGTCCGGCGTTCCGGTCACGGAGTGCGCGTACACCACTTCGTCGCTGATGAGTCCCTTGGCCTCGTCCCACGCGCGCCGGCCGATGGCGTCGGCGAGGCGGTCCTGGTCGACCGCGCCGCCGCCGAGGCGGATGTTCTCGGCGTGGTGCTTGTTGCGGAAGATGTACGCCAGGAACGTCTTGGTGGCGTCCATGGCCTCCCGCGGATCGTCCGACACCGACGCCGCAATGAAGCCCGCGACTTCTCCCTTGGCGGCCTTCCCGGCGCGGGCGGCGCCCGCCTCCACCTCGTCCACGCAGCGCCGGATGTACGCCGGAGTGCAGCCCGCGGACAGCAGCGCGCCGTCGGCCATCTCGCCCGCCAGGCGCAGCATGCCGGGCCTTACCGCCGTCATGTAGATGGGGATATCGGTGCCGGGCGTGAGCCCCATGCTCGCCCCGTTGATGGTGAACATTTCCCCGTCGAACCGTACCGTCTCGCCGGCCAGGAGCGCGCGCAGCAGCGTCATGTACTCGCGCATGGTCCTGAGCATCCGCTCGGCCTCGATGCCGATCTCCCGGAGGGCCGTGGGGTTGGCCGTGCCCGCGGTGGCCGCCACTCGCCCCGGAGCGAACTCCTCCATGGTGGCTAGAGCCATGGCCGTGACCATGGGGTGGCGCGAATAGGGACTGAGGGGGGCCGGGTTCACCTTGATGCGGGGAGTCCGGGCCAGGAACGCCATGGCCGACGCGATGGAGTCCCGGAAGCAGATGTGGTCGGACATCCAGATGGAGTCCATGCCGATCTCGTCGGCCAGTTGCGCCAGCTCGATCATCTCCTGGATCGAGTAGAAACCGTCGAAACACAAGCCTGCGTGCATGGCCGACAGAGTAGAACAACGGGGACGGGAATGAAAGAAGACGAGAGCGGCAGTGGCTTATGGGAATCCTTCCTCAAGGATGGTCTGAAGTTCCGCCGGACTCGTCCCCTCCAGGCCCATGTCCGCCAGGGTGAGGCCGGTGCGGCGGTAGTCGGTGCGGTTCATCTCCGACGCCAGGGTGATGAGGGCGTCGATGACTGGGGTGTCGATGCCCAGCAGGGCGGCCAACTCGGCCATGGGCACGAGTCCGTAGCCCACGTCCTCGTGCACGTAGCGGTGGTCGTGGGTCGTGGGCGCCACGATGGTCTTGTTGGGCTCGCTCTCCTGCGTCGCCTGGTAGACGTTGCCGCTTGCGAGGGCCGCGTCGGAGGTAAGGCCGGCGGCATGGAATATCTCCACGAAAGTGCGGGGCGGCAGCCCCAGCGCGCGCACGATGGCCAGCCGTTCCCGGTCCACCCCCTCGATCATGCGCGCCACCGAGGGCGAGAGGGCCTCCCGGTAGAAGAGCATCGCGCCGCCGTGCTGCTCGATCCAGCCGGCGTTCCCCACCATGCCCGCGGGGTGCATGATGGCGTTGATGTTGGACAGGCCAGTCTCCAGCACGTTGCGCGTGGGCACGACGTTGGGGAACACCACGGCCATCTCCGGCAGGATCTCCGCCCCGTGCACGGCCGGGAACGCCGCGCACCCCAGGTTGGCCGTGCGCCGGTACACTTCCACCCGCGCCGCTCCCGCCATTCGGCAGATGCAGGTCAGGGTCACGGTCTCGCAGCAGCGGACGGGCACGCGGCAGCCCGCGAGCCGCAGTTCGTGAACGAAGTGCAGGCTGCCCCCGGTCTGCCCGGGGTTCAGGTGCACGATCTGGTCCCCGGTGAGGAGCGGCGCCAGCGAACGGGCCATGAACGCGTGGGCCACCGCCGGCGCGGCGATGGTGACGAGGTCCGCGCCGGCAACGGCCTCTTCCAGCACGGTCGTGATTAGGTCCGGCCGTCCCAGGCTTTCCCGGCCGGCCTCCACCAGCTCAATGCCGCCGCGCTGCAACAGCGGCGCCAGCGTCTTCTCCGAACGGGAGTAGAGCCGTGTCTCGAAACCCCGATTGGCCAAGTCCGCCGCGGTGGCGCACCCGCCGTTGCCCGCGCCGAGGACGGCTACCTTCGTGATGCCCATGTCCGCGTCACTTGTCCAACCGGTACCGCTCAACCTTCTCCTCGTCCAGCTCCACGCCCAGCCCCGGACCCTGGGGCACCTTGACCGCGCCGTCGACGAACTCGAAGGGCTCGGTGACGATGTCGTCCTTGTAGTAGATGCCGGCGATGCGTCCGGTGGCCTCCGCGTCCGGGGTGGTGACGGGGATCACGCAGCCCAGGTTCGCGGCGGCGGTGGAGGCGGCCAGGTGGACGTTGGCGGCGTTGCCCACGCCCATCTCCACCGAGCCGTTGACGTTGCACGGGAACCCGGCGGCCTCGGCGATGGCCGCGACCTTCTTGGCCTTGAGCAGGCCGCCGGGCTTGGTGGTGTAGATGGAGATGATGTCCGCGGCCTTCTTCTCGATGATCTCCAGGACGTCCCATGTGGTCCAGGCGCTCTCGTCGGCCATGACCGGCGTGTCCACCCGCCGGGTGACCTCGGCCATGGCGTCGAGCCCCTCCACGGGCTGCTCCATGTAGAGGATGTTGTACGGCTCCATGTCCTTCGTGGTCCGGACGGCCTCCTTCGCGGACTTGTAGCCGTTGTTGGCGTCCACCGTGAGGTTCATGTCCGGCCCCAGGGCTTCGCGCACGCGCCGCAACAACTCGACGTCGCGCCCGGGTTCCACTCCGCCCTTGAGCTTGATGGTCTTGATTCCTTCTTCCTGTACCCGCCGCACCTCGGCCACCGCCTCGTCCATGCCCATGAGGCCGATGCTGTGGGAGATGGGTACGGCCTCGCGGTAGAGCCCGCCCAGGAGCTGGTAGGCCGGCACTCCGGCCGCCTTTCCCACCACGTCGTAGAGCGCCATGTCGATGGCCGCCTTGGAATAGGGATACCCCTTGACCGCTTGGTCCATGAGGGTATGGATCCACTCGATGCGACGCGGGTCCTCGCCCTCGATGGCCGGCGCCAGGATGTCGTGGATCACGGCGGCCACCGAGGTGGGGGTCTCGCCGTAGTAGCGCATGTGGTCGCCGCCCCAGTCCTTGAGTGCGGGGGCCTCGCCCAGCCCGGTCAACCCGTCGTCGGTGACGAGCTTCACCACCAGGTAGACGCCGATGGGAGTCTTGAGGTTGGCCCACTGGTGCGCCCGTCGCGTGGGCAGCCGGACGGGAATGGTCTCGATGTTCTGGATCTTCATCTTGGCTCCGTTAGCCGATGCGAATGAGCTTGTCCGTGTCGGTGGCGTCCGAGAGCAGCTCGCAGCCGTCCCGGGTCACCCGCAGCATGTCCTTGTTCTGGAGCCCCATGCGGCCGGGGATGTATACCAGCGGCTCGATGGCCACCACCATGCCTTCCTCCAGCACTTCCTCGCCGTAGCGCCCCAGGTAGGGCTCCTCGTGCAGGAACACGCCGATGCCGTGGCCCACGAAGCTGATGGGCTGCAGCCCCAGCTCGTCGAACTTCTCCAGGAACCGGCGGTAGACCTCCTGGGCATGGGCGCCGGGCTTGATCAGGTCCATGACCAGGTACTTGCACTCCACCAGGTTGTCCCAGATGCGCGCCTGCTCCCCGGTGGGCTCGCCCACCACCGCCGTCCGGCACACGCCGGCGTGGTAGCCGTCCAGGACGCCGAAGATCTCCATGCGGACCAGGTCGCCTTGCGAGAGCGCCCGGTCGGTGGGACCCACGTTGGGGAACTGGCTGCGCTCGCCCGAGGCGATGATCATGAGCTTGAAGTGCTCCGCGCCGTTCGCGAAGATCCGCCCGGTCAGGTCGCCCGCCATCTCCATCTCGGTCATCCCTGGCCGGGCGTGTGCCAGGGTCCCGCCGATGGCCGAGTCCGTGATGCGGCTCAGCCGGCGCAGAAGTTCGATCTCCCGCGCGGTCTTGACCTGACGCAGCTTCCCGAAGATGCCGTCCGCGGCCACGAAGTCGACCCTGGGCAACAGCCCGCGCAGGGTGGCGAAGTCGCCGGCGGGGAGATACTCCATCTCCACCCCCACTCGCGCTCCGGCGAGCCCGCGCGCCTCCAGGGCGGCGGCCACCTCGCGCATGGGATCGTCGGTGAACTCCCGGTACACTCGGATGTCATCGAAGGTGGCGTGTGCCTTGACCGTGGTCTCCTCCATGTCGATGGCCACCATGGTCGTGTGTCCCGACCGGTCCACGAGGCACATGGCGTGGCGCCACCGCATCAGGAGTTGCGAGGGCACCACGAACCCGGTGGTGTAGGCGAGGTTTTCGGGGGAACTGGCGATGAGGGCGTCGAGGTCCCGTTCCTTCATGGCGTTCTGCTGCTTCGCGATGATGTCGGCGTCCATGGCATCTGCTCCGGGTCTCTGCCCCGAATCGGCGTCGGCCTGAGAGCATACAGGCCGCACCCGTGATCATCAACTGCGGGGCACCCCACCACCGCCCCTGGATTCCCGCTTTCGCGGGAATGACGTTCAGGGGGTTGTTGCCTTTCTCAGATGGCGGGAGTGGCTTTTCAACAGGGGTTCCATCGTATAGGAAGTATGCTTTGACGAGATCCATTGACCGAAAGGAACACCGCATGCTGCTCATCAACAACCAGGAAGTCGAAGAGCTGATGGACATGAAGGCCTGTCTCGAAGCGCTGGAGACGGGTTACGAGGACCTTGCGCGCAACGACGCGGTGTACCGGCCGCGGCTCGACGTGTGGGTGCCGTGCGAGCGTCCCGACGGCTATTACCGCTGGGGCACCATGGAAGGTGCGAGCCGCACCATCGGCACCTTCGCCATCCGGATGAAGTCCGACATCGTGCACTGGCCCGGCGGCGACACCGAGGAGAAGTACTGCATGGAGCCGGGCAACTACTGCGGGCTCATCATGGTCTTCAGCGTGGCCAACGGCGAACCCTTGGCCATTATCAACGACGGCGTTCTCCAGCACATGCGCGTGGGCGGGTGCGCCGGGCTGGGCGCCAAGCTGCTGGCGCGCGAGGACGCGTCGGTGGTGGGCATGTTCGGCTCCGGCGGCATGGCCGAGACCTATCTCATGGCGTTCAACGAGGTGCGGAAGCTCGAGGAAGTGCGGGTCTACAGCCCCACCAAGGCCAACCGGGAGCGGTACGCGGGCAAGATGAGCAAGATGCTCGGGCTCAAGGTCACGGCCATGGACCGGCCCGAGGACGTGGTGCGCGGCGCGGACATCATCTCCGCGTGCACGGATTCCACGCGGGTGGTGTTCGACAATCCCGAGTGGCTCAAGCGCGGCGCCCACGTCACCTGCGTGCGCGCCTGCGAGATCGGCCCCCGGGTCGTGGAGGTCTGCGGCGTATCCGTCAAGCTCGGGCGCAACACGGTGGTGACGACGGACGAGGGCATGGTACGGCTCCACGGCAACGTGGGCTACGTGGCCGGGCAGCCCGAGGAGATCGCGCGCATCCCGGACCCGGTGCAGGACAACTACACCGGGGACTACTTCCACTACTTCATGGACGTGAAGCTCGGCCGGCAGCCGGGCCGGACGAATGACGACCAGACCACCTTCTTCATCAATGCCGGCACTCAGGGGCTCCAGTTCGCGGCCTGCGCCGGCCGCGTCTACCAGATGGCGAAAGAGAAGGGGATGGGGCGCGAACTGCCCACGGAGTGGTTCACCCAGGACATCCGGGACTGAGGCGGGATCCTGGAGGACCGGTGTCGCGGCGGGTTTCAAGCCCGCCGGTGCCCGTGACGTGATGTTCGCCGATCAAGGCTCCCGGTGGCGCGGAGTGTCCAGGGCGTGCCTCTGGATGACGCTGTCGGCCGCCCTCTTGTTGCCCGGCGGCTGCGGTCTCCAGCAGCGAGGCCCGGCGCCCGTGACGCCGGAAGCGATCGCCGACGATCTGGAACCGGGGTCCCTCCGCCGAGCCGTGGCGGAGAGCCTGCGGTTTCTTCACGAGGTGCCCGGAGAGTCGCGGCTGGGCGAGTGGCCCCGGGCGGTTACGGCGGCGGACCTGCGTGCGTCCCTGGCCGAGTTCCTCGAGATCCTGGACCGGACCGCGGAAACGGACGTGTCCTGGCTGGACCGGGTGGCGGAGCGTTTCGATTTCCATCCCGCCCCGGCGCGGCCAACGGGGACATCGGTCTTGTTCACCGGCTACTATCAGCCCGTGATCGATGCGAGCGCGGTTCGCACGGAGGAGTATCGCTACCCGGTGTACAGTGAACCCGGCGCACCGGCCACGCGGGCCGGTACGGCGGGGGATGAGCCGGCGGCCTCTCACCCGTCGCGGCACGACATCGACGTACTGGGGGTGCTCGACGGCAAGGGCTACGAGATCGCCTGGCTGCGAGACCCGGTGGACCGCTTCTTCCTGCATATCCAGGGCTCCGGGCTCCTGCGCATGACCGACGGGCGCGAGTTGCCGCTCAACTTCGCCGCCTCCAACGGCCGGCCCTACACCAGCATCGGCAAGGTGCTGATCGACGAGGGCAAGGTCGACCGTGCGTCGATGTCGATGCAGCGCATTCGCGCGTGGCTGGCCGAGTTCCCGGAGGAGCGCGAGGCGCTGTTCGCGCGCAACGAGCGCTACATCTTCTTCCGGCTGGGGGAGGATGGTCCGCTGGGGAGCCTGGGAGTGCCGCTGACCGCCGGACGCTCGGTGGCCACCGATCCCGCGGTCTACCCCAAGGGCGCGCTGCTGTACGTCGAGACCCGGACGCCCGTGGTGGACGAAAGCGGCGCCCTCGCGGGTTGGCGTCCGGTGCGGCGTTTCGTCGTCAACCAGGATGCCGGCGCGGCCATCCGCGGTCCCGGGCGCGCGGACCTTTACTTCGGCACGGGCGCCCCGGCGGGAGCGCAGGCGGGTTACATGCAGAGCGAGGGAAGGCTTTATCTCTTGATGAAGCGACGATCGGCGCCCCTGGGCTGAGGGACGCCGGGTATTACCAGATAACCGGGAGGCAGTTATGGCATCGGTCTTGTTGTTGGGTCCGGAGGACATGAACGGACTCATCACCATGAAGGAGGCGGTGGAGGCCATGGAGCGGGGCTACCTGGACTGGGCGAAGAACCGCGAGCTCGGCGCGCTTAGGCGCCGCGTCCACTCGGTGGCCAACGCCCGGGTCACGGTGCACCAGGGGGCGCCCGACTCCGCGGGGGTGACGGGAATCCTGACCCACTGCGAGCACGTCATGATCCATGACAACGGCATCCAGACCTACCAGACCCGGGGACGTCCGGTGCGGGTGATGTTCGACGGCAACAACGCCGAGCTCAAGTGCATCACGGTGGGCGAGGTGCGGGTCGCGGAGCTGCCCGAGGCCAACAACGTGGTCAACGTCCAGACCGCCTGCTCCACGGCCGTGGGCATCAAGCACCTGGCGCGCCAGAGCTCCAGGGTGGTGGGGGTCCTGGGTTCCCGGGCCCAGGCGGAGTGCCAGTTGCTCGCCGCCAAGGCGGTGGTGCCCGGCATCGAGGAGGCCCGGGTCTACAGCCCCAATCCGGAGAACCGCACCCGGTTCGCCGCCAAGATGACCGAGCTGCTGGACATGGAGGTCCGCCCCGTGGCCACCAACCGCGAAGCGGTCCAGGACGTGGACATCCTGCTGTCGGTGACCAACTCCAACGTGCCCACCTTCGACGGCGACTGGCTGGAGCCGGGCGTGCACCTGTGCTCCATCGTCTCCAGCAACATCGGCCTCATGCGCGGCGGCTTCATCCAGGTGAAGCGGCGCGAGGTGGACGACAAGACGCTGCGGCGCTGCGACATCATCGTGTGCAACTCCAAGCGCCAGGAGATCCTGGACGAGCCCGGCGTGCTGTGGGACCCGGTGCAGCAGGGCGTCATCACCTGGGACGACGTGTGGGACCTGGGCGAGGTGCTCGCCGGACAGGTGCCCGGCCGCACGTCCGAGGAGCAGATCAGCTTCTACAAGAACAATGCCTTCTGGGGCGTGGGCGACCAGGTCATCGGCCAGTTGCTCTACGAGCGCGCCGTGGAGAAGGGGCTCGGCACCGAGTTGCCCATCGACGGCGCCGAGTACCGAGAAGCGGACGCATAGGCCCGCGTGCGCCGTGAACCATTCACTCGCCACGTAGGGGCGGCCGCCCCTACGTGGCGTTGTTCTTTCTTTCGACGATCTCGATGCGCACGTCGTCCGGGGCGCGCACGAAGGCGATCTTGAGGCCGGGCCGGAGCAGCCGGGGCTCGGAGAAGAACTCGGCGCCGCGCTGCCGCAACTCCGCCGCGGCCTCCTCCAGGTCGTCCACCTGAAGCCCGAAGTGATCGAGGCCGATATACGGCCGGTCCGGCGCGGACGGGACGTCCTGGTCGGGCTGCGCCCTGGCGATGCAGATGGTCATGCCGTCGATGTCCAGGTCGACACGGGGGCGCCCGTCGGTCTGGGTGGTCTCGACGATCTTCGCGTCGAACACGTCGTGATAGTACTTCGCCGTGGCCTCGGGGTCCCGGCTCCTCAGGTGGATGTGGTCTCGTCTGTACCTGGACATGGTGTCCTCCTCGTCCCGGCGCTTCCTCGCGTTCCGCCTGCGTTCCGTATCGTATAGTCCGACGGGTGGAACATCAACGGGGTTCCCGCCCGAATCGTCATTCCCGCGAAAGCGGGGATCCAGGGGTGGGGAGGGGGTCCTTGGCCGCGTCCCCCGACCGCAACGCCAGCGGCGCCATCAGGCCCACGCTCGCGAAGGACAGGACGGCCATGGCCTGGAAGAGCGTGGACATCTCCGTGTACGCCAGCAGCAGGCCGATGCCGGACACCCCGGCGGTCTTGGCGACCTGCTGGCTCAGGCGGTCGAGGGAGATGACGCCGCCGCGCAACTCCAGCGGCGCGTTCTGCGTGAGCAGGCTCTTCTGCATGGGCGAGATGATGCCGTTGGCGAGGCCGTAGAGCACCAGCGCCGGGACCAGAATGCCCGTGCCTTTGGCGAAGGACACGGCAAGCAGCGCGAGGCCGCTCACCACGAAGGCGCCCAGCACCAGCCGTCCCTTGTCCCAGGCACCCGCGAGCCGTCCGGCCTGGCTCGACGTCACCATGGCGCCCACGGCGTGGAAGGAGCGCAGCAGGCCCGCGCCCGCGGTGGAGAACCCGTGGGCGCGCACCAGGTACAGCGGCAGATAGGTGAAGAAGGCGTAGTCCAGGAAGAAACGCAGGAAGCCGGCGGCGAAGGCCAGCAGCAGGCGCGGGTTGCGCACCACCCGGGCCACGTCCCTGAGATACTGGCCCGTCGACGCCGGCGCCTTGCCGCGGGTCTCCGGCATCCACGCCCAGGCGAGCAGCCCCAGGGGAATGGCGGCGGCGTAGACGAGGAAGGGCCAGCGCCATCCCACCAGGGCCAACGCGCCGCCAAGGGGCGGCAGCACGACTTCGCCCACCCGGTCGATGAAGACCTTCAGCCCCTGGCCCGATACCTCGCGGCGGTCTTCGAGAAGGTCGCCGATGAGGACGATTGTGAGGGGAATCACCGCGCTGAAGCCGACGCCCTGGAGGGCACGCAGCGCCAGCACCCACCCGAAGCTCGGCGCGAACGCCACCGCGGTGCCGGCGGTGCCGAACAGCAGCAGCCCGCCCAGCAACAGCGGGCGCCTGCCGTAGCGGTCGGCGGCGACCCCGAGAAGCGGCGCCAGCACGATGGCGGGCGCGGTGTAGACCGCGATGACGAGCCCGACCTCGGCGTCGGTGATGCCGAACGGCTCCAGCATGACCGGCAGGACCTGCTGGACGATGTTCACGCCCATGATCACCAGCAGGCTCGAGGCGTAGACCAGTCCCAGGGAACGCCGCAGATCCGGCGGAAGCTCGCCCAGGTCGAACAAGGACGTGGCAGAGAATCGCATCGGTCTCCTTCTGATCTGTCCTTACGCGTGAACCTGCGTTACGGCAAGGGCGCCTTGCCGGTAACGCGAAATCCTGGGCATATTATAGTCATGGGTTTCCATTCCAACGAGCCGGTTGCCGCGGTGGCGAAGACGGTGCGATACGGGGCGCGGGCATGACGCTTTCGGTGTGGGTCGGCATACTTGGGGTGCTCGCCGGTGCGGTGGCAGCCTGGCGTTTCCGCGACCGCCTCGGAAAGCCCGAGTTCCTCTGGATGGTGGGGCTCGCGGCCATGGCGCCGGCGTGGCTGATCGCGCTGACCGGCCTGCTGGACGGCCTCTCCGGGGAGAATCCGGACAAGGGCCTCAAGGCGTTCCTGGCCCTCTCCTCGGCCGCGGCGCTGATCGGCGTCATCGCCACCGAGTTCTGCGTGCGCTGGCTCAAGACGCGGGCGGCGTGGGCGCCGCGCGTGCTGCACTGGTTGCTCGGCACCGTGGCACTGCTGCCGTCCTGGGGGCTGATCCTGTGGAGGGTTTCGTGACGTCGCTTGCGAGGCCGGCGCGGGCGCACGCGGGCGTACGATTCGCCTCGGATGTCAGTGGCGGCGGGCGCCTTGGGCGTGTGGCGGCCGTCGCGGCAGTGCTGGCCATGCTCTCTTGGCCGCGGTTCCTGCTGGCTCACGGAGGCCACGGCGGGCCTGATGAGCCGCTGCCGTTCGACGCGCTGATCCTGCTGTTCGGGATGATGCCATCGGGCCTGCGCCTTGACATCGTGCTGGTGCTGGCCGTGGCGGCGGGCATCTATCTCACCGGCTGGGTGCGGCTGCGGGGGCAGGCGGAGGGCGCCGCCACCGTGACCGGGTTGCTGCTCTACCTCGGCGGCATCGCGGCCCTCGCGGTGTCGCTGGTGTCGCCGGTGGACCGTCTCGCGGCCGAGCGCCTCAGCATGCACATGGTGCAGCACATCCTGCTGCTGATGATCGCGCCGCTGGGCATTCTTCTGGCCAACCCCTTCCCGGTGGTGTTGTGGGGTCTCCCCGGAGGGCTTCGGGAGAGCTTCGCCGGGCTGTTTCGCGACGGCCGCCCGGGGCGGTCCGTGCTGACCGCCCTCACGTCGATACCGGTGGCCTGGACCCTGTACGTGGTCAACCTGTGGGGGTGGCACCATCCGGCGCTGTACCAGGCGGCGCTGCGCTACTGGTGGGTGCATGACCTGGAGCACTGGCTGTTCTTCGCCACCGCGGTGCTTTTCTGGTGGCCCATCCTCAACGCGGCGCCGCTCTACCGCCCGGCGCGGCCGCTCGGGACAAGGGTGGTCTACCTCCTGGCGGCGACGCTTCAGAACACGCTCCTGGGCATGTCCATCGCCGTGCCCGAGCGCATCCTCTATCCGTTCTACGCCGCCGTCCCCGGGCTTGCGGCGTTGAGCCCGATCCAGGACCAGGGGCTCGGCGGCGGCATCATGTGGGTCAGCGGCCACATGTACGTGATCCCGATCCTGGTGCTGGTGGCGCGCCGGCTCATCTCCGAGGACGAGGCGGCCAACGCCCGGGACGGGGCGGCCAACGGCGGCGTGCCTTTGGGGTCGGGCGGCTCGGTCCGTTAGGGCACGGGAGTCTGTCGAGATGAAGGCTTGGCTGATGTTTCTGTGTCTCGTGGTTCTCGGCGCACCGGCTTCGGGCGCGGTTGATGGAGAAGACCTGCGCAAGCTCGGCTTCCTGGTCCCGGAGGCGTTCGAGGAAGCCCCGGCCTTCACGACGACGGACGCGGCCGGGAACAAGGTCGCCTCGGAGGACTACCGCGGCAAGGTGGTGCTGCTCAACTTCTGGGCCACGTGGTGTCCGCCGTGCCGGCTCGAGATGCCGGACATGGAGCGCCTCTACCAGGAGTTCCGGGGGCAGGGCCTTGAAGTCGTCGCCATGAACTTCATGGAGACGGCCGAGGAGGTGACGGCGTTCGCCGAAGAGCAGAAGCTCACTTATCCCATGCTGCTGGACCCGCGCAGCGAGATCGCCGGGCAGTACGGCGTCATGCGGCTGCCGGAAACGGTTCTCATCGGCCGCGGCGGCGAGGTCCTCGGCAAGAGCATCGGCTTCAAGCCCTGGTACAAGGACGACGTGCGTGAGCTGATGGCGGCGCTGCTGGGCAACGGCGCGGCGCTGGCTGCCGCTCCCGCGGGCGGCGTCGCGGACTCGGAGCCGCCGGGCAACTACGATTCGGCGTATCTTGCCGGCGCCGTCGTCCTGGTGATCGGGATCTACCTGGCGTTTCGGCGCCGGCGCGGCCGCGGCGGTCTGGACGGCTAGGGAGACTCTTTCGCTCCGGTAGCAACGGCCCATGTGGACCTTCCCCAGCATTGATCCCGTGGCCTTTCAGGTAGGCCCGGTGGCGGTCCGGTGGTACGGGCTGATGTACCTCTTCGGCTTCGTCGGGGGCTACTTCATCGCCGCGTGGCTGGCGCGCCGGCGCGGCTTGGCCCTGGGCGGGGAGAAGCTGGTGGAACTCATCAGCTACGTGGCCATCGGGGTCGTGC
Source organism: Deltaproteobacteria bacterium (assembly GCA_028818775.1). Lineage (NCBI taxonomy): Bacteria > Pseudomonadati > Myxococcota > Myxococcia > Deltaproteobacteria bacterium. Next base: position 19,050 of record JAPPNE010000033.1, read on the forward strand.
TGGGCGGGCGGTTGGGCTATGTGGTCTTCTACAACCTCCCGTACTACCTGGGGCACCCGCTGCAGATCTTCGCGGTGTGGGAGGGAGGCATGTCGTTTCACGGCGGCATGCTGGGGGCCGCGCTGGCGGGCTGGTGGTACGTGCGGCAGCAGGGGATACCGTTCTATTCCGGCTCCGACTGCATCTTCGCGGCGACGCCTCTGGGTTTGGGTCTCGGCCGGTTGGGTAACTTCATCAACGGCGAACTGTACGGGCGCACAACGGAGGCGCCGTGGGGCATGGTGTTCCCGGGCGGCGGGCCGCTGCCGCGCCATCCCTCCCAGCTCTACGAGGCGTTCCTCGAGGGCCCGGTGCTGCTGGGGGTGCTGCTGTGGCTGGGTACACGGACGCGCGCGCCGGGCATTGTCACCTGGGCGTTCGTCGGCGGCTACGGCATCGCCCGCTTCCTGGTGGAGTTCGTGCGTGAGCCCGACGCCCACCTGGGGCTCACGTGGGGCCTGTCACGCGGGCAGTATCTCAGCGCGGCCATGATCGTCGCGGCCGCGGTCTTCTTCTGGATGCTCGCGAAGCGTTCGCCGACACGGCCCGTTGAAACCGGACGCGCGTCCGCGCGAGGCGCGGCTACTCGTCCATCTCGCCGAAGTAGTCCCTGAGAATCCGCTCCTTTACGTACTCCAGGGCGCCGAGATCATGCAGAATGTCGCCACCGGTGTCGTAAAAAAAGATGTCGCCGTTCTTGTTGCGGCCGACAGCCATCAGCCACTCCAGCTCGTCACGGTCCTCGAGCAGGTAGTTGATGGTCTGACTGGCGCCGTTGCTGTCGATGATGGTGACCTTCGGAGTTACCCGTTTCTTCGGCTGGGTCATTGCTTCCTCCCAGCACGCAGTCTACACCAGCGGGCGCCCCTGACTCAAGGGTCGGCCGCGGCCGGCCGGCAGTTTTCGCGGGACCGGCCGCATTTCAAGTAACAACGCAGCAAAACAACCGTAACTCGCTGTATTCTTGGGTGTTGCGAAGCGCCGCGAGGCTGCTACTCGCGTACCAGTTCGGCGATCGTTTCCACGTGGAACGTCTGCGGGAAGAGATCCACCGGGCGGACGCGCCGCAACGCGTAGCCGCGGGCCGCGAGCTGACGCAGGTCCCGCGCCAGTGTCGCCGGGTCGCACGAGACGTAGAGTATCTTCCCCGCTCCAAGCGCCGCCAGTCCGGGAGCGGTCCGCTTGGCCCCGGCGCGGGGTGGGTTCAGGACGATGGTGGTGAAGCGGCGCTCTTGGCGGATGAACTCGTCCACCGCGGCCGGGACGTCGTGGCGCCACCAGCGGACGTTGCCGAGGTCGTTGTCCGCGGCGTTGCGCCGGCCGTTGCGCACCAGCCGCGCGTCCGCTTCCACGGCCGTCACCCGCCTGACCCTCCGGGCGGCGGGCAGCGTGAGGTTGCCGGCGCCCGCGTACAGCTCCAGCACGTCATCCTCGGCGGCGAAGCCTGCCAAGGCCATCACCTCGTCCACCAGCCGGCGGTTTCCTTCCGGGTTGACCTGGCTGAAGGTGCCCGCGTCGTGGGTCAGCCGCAGGTCGCCGTCCACGACGCAGGAAAGCGCGGTCTCGCCCCACCTCCGGCGCCAGCCGGGTCCCGCCATCATGATTCCCGCCACCCGGTCGCCCACCAACCCGGCGCACGCGTCGCCGTCGGCGCTCTGGTACGCATGCCGGCTTCGGGCCGAGAGGATGACCTGCCCCGGCCGGTCGGCGCTCAGTATCTCCACCTCCGACACGTGCGTGGCCAGACGCTCCACCCATTGGGCGGCGAGCTCGATGCCGCCGTCCGCATCGGCTTCGGCGATGTGGCAGCGGCGCACCTCCACGATCTCCCGGGAGAACGCCCGATGGAACCCGATCCTCCGCTCGCCGTCCACGTGCAGCACGATGCGGCGCCGGTAATGGAACTCGCGGGGTGCGGGCAAAACGGGAAGCATCTCGAATTCCGTGAGGCCGCCGACCCGCGCCAGCGCGTCCGCGACGTTCCGCTGCTTGGCTTGAAGCTGCGTCTCGTAGACCGCTTCCTGCCACGAGCACCCGCCGCAGGCGCCGGTGTAGGGGCAGGGCGCCGCCCGGCGCGCCGGAGACGGTTCCACGACCGACGCCAGCCGGGCCACGGAGTAGCGCTGGTGCTCCTCCACCACGTCCGCCGCCACCCGGTCCCCGGGCACGGTCAGCGGCACCAGCACGACCTTGCCGTCGCTCCGGCCGAGCCCGAAAGGACCGTGGGTGAGGGTGTCGATAGTCAGGGCGAGTGGGGCCGTCACCGTGTCATACCGGAGCCCTTGCCGGGCAGGGCTTTGCCGAGCAGGGGATATGGGGTAGGAATTGAGAATTCAAACGGACCCGTGTGCATGGGTTCACCAAGGGGAGGTCGCCTTTTCGTCATGGAACACGACCCACGCTTTCTCGCCGCCATCGACGAGTTCAACCGCGGGCTCTACTACGAGGCCCACGAGACCCTGGAACAGCTTTGGCTCGAGGACCACGGCCGCGAGCGCGAGTTCTACCAAGGCATTATCCAGGTGGCCGCGGGCTACTTCAAGTGGGAGCAGGACGTGCCCCAGGGGGCCGTCAAGCTGCTGCGCTCGGCCATCCGCAAGCTCGAGCCCTACCGGCCGGCTTGCCTCGGCGTCGACGTGACGCGGTTCATGGCGGACGTGGAGGCCGACCTGGCGGCCATCGAGGCGGCGTGCGCCGAGGGCGGCGCCGCCCCCGAGCTGCGCATGCCGCGGTTGCCCCTTCCCGAGTGAGCCGCGGCCGGTCTCCGGGCCTTCCGCGGCATACATCGTCTCATGGCCATCCCCGCCCAGGTCATCGCCCTGTGCGCCTCGCTTTCCTACGCCTGCGTGCTGGTCACCTCGCGCCGGGGCATGCAGTACTCGACGCCCAAGACGGTCACGCTGATCTCCCTGATCGTCCACACGGCGAGCCTGTGGACCGCGGTCTTCCTCACCGGCGGCATTCCCCCGGTGGACGCGGCGGCGGTCTACGTCTTCATTGTCGCCGGCGTGCTCCAGCCCATCATCCGGCTGTGCACCTACACCGGCGTGCACCGGGTCGGCGCGTCGCGCAGCGGCCCGATACGCTCGACGCACCCCATGTTCGGCGTGTTCGTGGCCATGACCGTGCTGGGCGAGAGCGCCACCATCGTTACCCTCCTGGGCGTCGTGTCCGTGGTCTGCGGCATCGTGCTGATCACCTGGAAGCCCGCGGAGGAGGTGCTTTCGTTTCGCTGGTGGGAGTTCCTGTTTCCGCTCACCGCCGCGTTGCTGGCGGGCATCGTCCATCCCATGCGCCGCTACGCCCTGGCCATCTCCCACGAGCCGCTTTTTTTCGCCGCGCTGGTGGGCATCGTCTCGCTGCTCTGCTTCCTTGCCTACATGCCGTTCAGCCGTGAGCCGCTCGTGTGGGACCGCCGCGCCATGCTCCCGTTCTTCGCCGCCGGCGCCGCCGAGACCTGCGGCATCCTGCTGGTGATCACCGCCCTGGGCGTAGGCAGCGTCGTCACCGTCTCGCCGCTGGTGGGCATCAGCCCGCTGTGGGTGCTGCTGGGAACCGTGATCTTCCTGAGGGACCTGGAACAGGTGAGCCTCAGGACCGCGGTGGGCGCCATCTGCGTCATCGCCGGGACCGCCGCCATCTCGCTGGGCGGGTGAAGCCGGAATCCAGGTTCACGAGTTCGCCTGGACGGCGTTCACGCGCGCCAGCCAGGGCTTGCTGAGGCACATGTAGAGGCCGGCCGAGATCACGTACAGGCCGACGATGCCCAGGAGCGCGGGCTTGTAGCTCTGGGTGGCGTCGAAGATGGCGCCGGCCAGGGCGGGTCCGAACAGGCCGCCCCATTGGTAGAAGAAGCCCATGTTGCCGCGCACCTTGGCGAAATGGCGGCGCCCGTAGAGGTCGCCCACCATGGCCCAGGTCACCGGGAACACCGCTTCCACCAGAGAGAAGAGGGGCAGGAAGAGCCAGATCCACAGCGGGTTCCGCGCATAGGTCAGCAGCACGAGTCCGCTGGCCGCCACCAGCATGCACACGGCCATGAGCCGTGCCTTGTTGAACCGGTCCGCGAGCGAGCCCACGATGAGGTGGGTGGGAAGGGACAGGGCCGCGAAGGCGCCCAGGAACCACCGGGTCGAAAGCTCAGCCACACCTTTCCACACGAGGATCGGCACGAACGCCTGGATCACCGTGCTGAGACCGAGCACGCGGAAGAGGGTGGCGAATACGAGGAGCCAGAAGGGGGAACCGCGGAAGGCGTCCCAGATGCCTACTTCGGTGTCGGACGGCGCCGCGCGGTCCGTCACCTCCCGGCCGGATGCGGGCGCCTCGCGCGAAGGGATGTCGCCGTCCGGGGACAGGCCCATGTCCTCGGGGGAGCGGCGGACCACCGCGGCCAAGGGCATCCCCAGGAGCAGGAAGGCGGTCCCGGCGAATACCATTCCCAAGCGCCAGCCGTAGTAGTGCACCACGTAGGCAAGGACCGGGGCCAGCACGGCGCCGCCGACGCCGATGGCGCAGCTCACGAGCGCCATGGCCCGGGCGCGGTAGCGGATGAACCAGCTATTGGCCAGCACCATCGGGCAGTGCATGAAGCCGGCGCCGAAGGCCAGCGAGACGACGCCCAGGTAGATGACCAGGAGCATCCAGTAGGACTGGACCCAGTAGAGCAGAATGTAGCCGATGCCGGTGAGAATCACCGCCGCCATCATGATGGGCCGCGGTCCCAGGCGGTCGATGAGATAGCCGGCCAAGGGGCCTTCGATGGCTCCTTCGGCGCGGGCGAGGCCGAACACCAGGCCGGTGGCCGCGCGGTTGATGCCCAGGTCCTTCTCCAGCGGCAGGACGAAGACGGTGAAGCCGTAGAAGTGGAAGCCGCCGCCGAGAAGCCGGAAGAGACAGCCCACCAGCACCATCCGCCAGCCGTAGAACGAGAGATGGTGACGGCACCACTCGATTGGATTCCGCAAGCGCATGCGACGTTTCGCCGGGCCGGCGGTCAGGGTGTGTCGCCCGTGACGTTGCCGCCGATCATCCTGCCGATCAGGTCGGTGATGTCCGGCGGCGACTCGGTGTCGCGGATGCGGCCGCCGTCCGGCACGTTCCGGTCGGAGGCTCCGGGAGAGATGGCGATGAACTTGTCGCCGATGAGGCCGCGGGCGCGCACCGAGGCGATGGCGTCTTCCTGGATGGCCACGCCCGGGTCGATGCGCAGGGCCAGGCGCGCGCGGTCCTCCACCAGGGTCAGGGAGTCCACCCGGCCGATGCCGACGCCGGCGATCTCTACCGAGTCGCCCCGGCGCAAGCCCGCCACGTTGGCGAAGTCGGCGTACACGACGTATCCCGAGTTGCCGAAGGCTTCGAGCTTGCCCAGGCGGATGGCGAGATAGCCGGCGCAAAGGATGCCCGCCACCACGAAGAGGCCGACGACAATTTCCGTAGCTTTGTGGTTCACTGGACCGCCTCCTCGGCATCGCCGTGCAGGAACCGCCGTACCACCGGATTTTGTGATTGGAGGAACTCCGCGGCAGGGCCGCTCTCGACGATGGCCCCGTCGGCCAACATAGCGACGCGGTGGGATATTGTAAACACTTCCGGGATGTCGTGGCTGACGATGACGCCGGTGAAGCCGAGCTGGCTCTGCATGGCGGCGATGAGTTGATGGATGCTTTGGCCCAGGCGCGGGTCGAGGCCGGTGGTGGGCTCGTCGAACAGCACGATCTCGGGATCGGTGGCCAGCGCGCGGGCGAACCCGGCGCGCTTCTTCATGCCCCCGCTGACCTCCGCCGGGTACTTGTAGCCCATGTCCCCGAGTCCCACCTGTTCGAGCCGTTCCCGCACCTTGCGGCCGATGGCGTCCTCGCCGAGGCGCGTGCGCTCGCGCAGCGGGAAGGCGATGTTGTCGAAGAGCGTCATGGAGTCGAGCAGGGCGGCGCCCTGGAACAGGAAGCCGAACTTGCGCCGGATCTCGTTCAAGGGCCGTTGTCCCAGGCCCGTGATGTCGGTGCCGTCCACCAGGATGCGCCCGCTGTCGGGGAGCAGCAGCGCGATCATGGTCTTGAGCAGCACCGTCTTGCCGCTGCCGCTGCCGCCGATGATGGTGGTGATGCAGCCGTCGTCGATGGTCAGGTTGGTGCCCCTCAGGACCTCTTGGTGGCCGAACTTCTTGTGGACGTCGATGACCTGGATCATGAAAGGCTCCGGACCATGGCTACAGCAGGACCGAGGTCAGGAAGTAGTCCGACAGGAGGATCAGCACGAACGACAGCACCACGGCATCGGTGGTGGCACGTCCCACCCCCGTGGCCATGGGGAGGGCGTGGAACCCCTTGTAGCAGCACACCCAACTGATGATGACCCCGAAGGTGGCGGACTTGAGCAGCCCCTCGCCCACGTCCCGGAGCTGCACGCTCTGCTCCATGCCGGCCATGTAGCTGCCCGAGCCCAGGTCCAGCAGGCCCACGCCCACCATGTAGGCGCCGAAGATGCCGATGACGTTGAACATGCAGGTCAGGAGCGGCATGGCGATGAGGCCCGCGACCACGCGCGGCGACACCAGGTACTTCACCGGATTGATGGCCATGGAGTGCATGGCGTCGATCTGCTCGGTGACGCGCATGGAGGCCAGTTCCGCCGCCATGGCCGACCCCGTCCGCCCGGTGACCATGAAGGCCGACAGCACCGGTCCCAGCTCCCGCAGCAGGCTCAGGGCCACCACCGCCCCGAGGAAGCTCTCGGCGTTGAACTTGCGCAGGCTGTAGTAGCCCTGCAGCCCCAGCACCATGCCGGTGAACAGGCCCGCGAGCAGCACCACCAGCAGCGAATCCACCCCGATGGCGCGGATCTGTTGTATGATGAGGCGGAACTTGGCCGGCGGGCGCAACGCCCATACCAGCGCGGATCCGAGAAAGATCACGCCCCGGCCCATGCCGGCCAGATGGCCGAGGGTGCGCGCGCCGACGCTGGCGAGGAGTGTGGTCATGCCTGGAGATGAGTCGATGGAATCCGGATACCCTGCCGGTACGGACCCTTCCATCTTAGACGACACGCACCCATCCGCCAAACTCGAAACCGTCGACCGGGTGTTCGACGGCCGCGTTGCGGTGGTGCAGCGGCGGGACGGCTACCGCTTCTCGCTGGACTCGCTGTTGCTGGCGCGTTTCGTCGAAGCGCGGGGGAGGGCGCACATCGTTGACTTGGGGGCGGGAAACGGCGTCGTGGCGCTGTCCCTGGCCGTTCTGCACCATGGCGTGGAAGTGGTCGGGGTGGAGCTGCAGGAGGCCATGGTGGATCGAGCCCGGCGCGGCGTGGATTTGAACGGGGTCGGCGAACGGGTGCGCATGGTGATGGCGGACGTGCGTGGGCTGGACAAGGAGTTGGCGTCCGGGAGCTTCGACGTCGCGGTGTGCAATCCGCCTTACCGGCCGCGCCGGAGCGGCCGCGTCAATCCTGATGCCGAGCGTTTGCTGGCGCGGCACGAAGTGGAGGGCGGACTCGCGGACTTCGTCCGGGCCGGAGCCTCCTTGCTGCGGCACCGGGGCCGGATGTGCCTGGTGTACCCGGCGGAGAGGGCGGTGGAACTGTTCTCGATGATGCGCCGGCACCGCCTCGAACCCCGGCGCGTCCGTTTCGTCCATTCGTTCGCGGACGCTCCCGCGACGCTGGTGCTGGCGGAGGGCGTCAAGGGAGCGCGGACGGGCCTCACGGTGGTGCCGCCGCTGGTCATCTACCGCGGCGAGGACGCGTACACGGACGAGACGGCGGGTTTGCTGAAGCCGTGAGCGTGCCGGACTTGAAGCGGGAAGGGGTCAGCCCCGTCTCCTGAGATGGTTCAGCAGCAGGCGTCGCAGGGAGTCCCGAAGGTCCGGGTCGTCGATGTCGTCCAGCGCCTGCTCCGGGAGGCGCGTCGCATCCACGGCCGGAAGCTCGACCGGATCGGCGGGATCTTCCCGAGGCGGATCGGCGGACACTTCGCCCACCACGAAGAAGATGTTGGTGATCACCTCGCGGCCGAGTTCCCGGTTGAGCTTCTCCAGCATGATGTCCCTCATGTAGTGGAGCTGCTGCATCCAGGCCGCCGCCCGCACGCGCACGAAGAGGGTGCCGTTGCGGAGCTTCTCGGGGCGCGCGTTGCGCGCGATGGCCGGACCCACGGTCTCGTCCCAGACCGTCCACACCGCGTAGTCCTCCAGGCGGCGGCTCAAGGGCAGCCGCTTCACCGTGCGGTCGACAATGTCGCCAAGCCGTTCCATGGTCCCCGGATCGTTCACTCTCGCGGGCGGCAACCCGTCGCCCGCTGCCGCCATGATACCCGCCGGCGCCGCCCGGCGGCAAGCGAGGGGAGTAAACTTTTTGCTTGACAGCACAACATGTGGTGGGTAAATTGGGGATTCGGCACTACATCCGGAACAAATCAACAGGAATTCAACAGGACATCAACAGGAATTTAACAGGACGTTTCCAGCGCAGAAGGGGAGTATCCATGTCCGTTACGACCACCACCCAGCCCGCCGAATCGCTTCCTGAAGACATCGTTCGAGACAAGGGCGCGGGCATCCGCGTGCGGCGCTATTTCACCAAGCCGGGGGTCGATCCCTACGACGAAATCGAGTGGGAGCTGCGTTCCGCGACCATCCAGAACGAGAGCGGCAACACCGTGTTCGAGCAGAACAACATCGAGGTGCCCAAGGCCTGGTCGCAGATGGCCACCAACGTCGTCGCCTCCAAGTACTTCCGCGGCCCCCTGGGGACGCCCCAGCGGGAGCGGACCGCGCGCCAGCTCATCAGCCGGGTGGTGGACACCGTCACCGGATGGGGCCGGAACGACGGCTACTTCGCCAGCGAGGACGACGCCCGGGCCTTCTCGGACGAGCTGACCCACATCCTGGTGCACCAGCGGGCCTGCTTCAACAGCCCGGTGTGGTTCAACTGCGGCATCGAGGAGCGGCCCCAGTGCTCCGCCTGCTTCATCCTGTCGGTGGACGACACCATGGAGTCGATCCTCGACTGGTACCGCAAGGAAGGCGTGATCTTCAAGGGCGGCTCGGGTTCCGGCGTGAACCTCTCCAACATCCGGTCGTCCAAGGAGCAGCTCGGCGGCGGCGGCACCGCCTCGGGGCCGGTCTCCTTCATGCGCGCGGCCGACGCGTCGGCGGGAGTCATCAAGTCCGGCGGCAAGACCCGGCGCGCGGCCAAGATGGTGATACTCGACGCGGACCACCCCGACCTCGTGGAGTTCATCAACTGCAAGGTGGAGGAAGAGAAGAAGGCCTGGACCCTCATCGAGGCAGGGTACGACGCGAGCCTCGACGGCCCGGCCTACGGCAGCGTCTTCTTCCAGAACGCCAACAACTCGGTGCGGGTGACCGACGAGTTCATGCAGCGGGTGCTGGACGACGGCGAGTGGAGCACGCGCTTCGTCACCACCGGCGAGGTGTCCGAGACCTTCCGCGCCCGGGACATCCTCAGGATGATCGCCGAGGCCACGCACCTGTGCGGCGATCCCGGCATGCAGTTCGACTCCACCATCAACAACTGGCACACGTGCGCCAACACCGGCCGCATCAGCGGCTCCAACCCGTGCTCGGAGTACATGCACCTGGACAACTCGGCGTGCAACCTGGCGTCGCTCAACCTGCTCAAGTTCCTGCGCGACGACGGCGGCTTCGATACCGAGTCCTTCCGTCACACCGTGGACATCATGATCACGGCCCAGGACATCCTGGTGGACAACTCCTCGTATCCCACCGAGGAGATCACCGAGAACGCGCGCGACTTCCGCGAGCTGGGGCTGGGCTACGCCAACCTCGGCGCGCTGCTCATGTCCCTGGGGCTGCCCTACGACTCCGACGCCGGCCGCTCCTACGCCGCGGCGGTGACCGCGCTGCTCACGGGCGAGGGGTATCTCCAGTCCAGCCGCATCGCCGACCGGCTGCAGCCGTTCGGCGGCTACGACGTCAACCGCGAGCCCATGCTCAAGGTGCTCGACATGCACCGCTCCCACGCGCACAAGATCTCCACGTCCCACGTGCCGCTGGATTTTCTCGCCACGGTGCGCGAGGTGTGGGACGCGGTGTGCGAGGAAGGGGAGGCGCACGGCGTGCGCAACTCGCAGATCTCCGTGCTGGCGCCCACCGGCACCATCGCCTTCATGATGGACTGCGACACCACCGGGGTGGAGCCCGACATCGCGTTGGTGAAGTACAAGAGGCTCGTGGGCGGCGGCATGCTCACCATCGTCAACAACACCGTGGCGCGCTCGCTCAAGCGGCTCGGCTACGACGCCCGGCAGACCCAGGAGATCGTCGAGTACATCGACGAGCAGGGCACCATCGAAGGGGCGCCGCACCTGCGGGAAGACGACCTGCCGGTGTTCGACTGCGCCTTCAAGCCCGCCAACGGCAGCCGCTCCATCCATTACATGGGACACATCCGGATGATGGGCGCCACCCAGCCGTTCATCTCCGGCGCCATCTCCAAGACCATCAACATGCCCATGGACGCCTCGGTGGACGAGATCGCCAAGGCCTACGTGGAAGCCTGGAAGCTCGGGGTCAAGGCCGTGGCCATCTACCGCGACGGCTCCAAGCGCACCCAGCCCCTGAGCACCAGCGGCAAGAGCGACTCGCCGGGCCAGTCGGCGGACTCGCGGCCGCTGCGCCACAAGCTCCCCGACGAGCGCCGCTCCATCACCCACAAGTTCGATATCGCCGGGCACGAGGGCTACATCACCGCGGGCATGTACGAGGACGGCCAGCCGGGCGAGATCTTCATCACCATGTCCAAGGAAGGCTCCACCATCTCCGGGCTCATGGACTCCTTCGCCACCGCCATCTCCATGGCCATGCAGTACGGCGTGCCCCTCCGGGTGCTGGTGGACAAGTTCAGCCACATGCGCTTCGAGCCCTCGGGCTTCACCCGCAACCCCGACATCCCCATGGCCAAGTCCATCATGGACTACATCTTCCGCTGGCTCGCCACCAAGTTCCTCGACGGCAAGGCCCAGACCGAAGTAGGCGTCGTCAATCGCGATGCCGACGAACTCGCCGAGGTCCCCGCGCCGGCACCCGCGCCGAAGCCGCTCGACAACTCGGGCGACGGCTACGCCATGTCCGCCGAAGGCTTCTACCAGCAGGACGCCCCGTCCTGCTCCGACTGCGGCGCCATCATGGTCCGCAGCGGCGCCTGCTACAAGTGCATGAACTGCGGGTCGGTGAGTGGGTGCTCGTAGGGCTATCGTGGCTTATGTAGTGGACTCGATCTTGCGTTCTTCCGCCAGATTATAAGCGACCTGCATCCGGTGGCCGGCGTCGCTCCAGGGCTAACTCAGGTCAGAACGCGGAGCGCGGTTTCGGGGGCCTTGTCGAGAACCCGCAACAGGGCGCGCGCGGCACCGGTCGGGCTGCGCTTCCCCTGTTCCCAATTGCGGATCGTTTCATGCGGCACGTCGATTCGCCGCGCCAACTCTACTTGGCTGAGCCCCAGCCGCCGCCGGATCCGACGAGCATAGCGTGCCATGTCCTGCATGGCCTCGGCGTCGTCCTCCTGCTGCTGCAAGGCGATTTCCGTCTCGGTGGTGCCATCTACCACAGCGAAGTCGATTCGCCCCTTTGGGAGTGTCGCGGAATCCTCTGGATCAATCCTGACGCGCGTAGTGCTCATAATCCCCGACCTCCTTCTCGCTGGCCTTGCGGGCTGAAATGATGCGGATGGCAGAGCCCCGCACGGTGTAGACGACGACGTAAACCCGTCCGTCGATCATGCCGAGCATCTGGTAGCGCTCTTCGCCATAATCTCGCCGACGATCCTACCTGCGTCAAGCACGTCCTCGATACCCTACGTCGGACTGGAAGGTACCCTGCGACCGGACTTCAGTTTCTCACGCATAGCGACTGGGCAAGACACAGCAAACTCCTGTCACGGAAGCGGCCAAGCGCTTGGGCGTTAGCCGCAAGCAGCTTTCCGATATTGTGAACTGTCACGCGGGCATCTCGCCTGAAATGGCAGTCCGTCTCCACAAGGCATTCGGGGGCGGTGCCGACACGCGGCTACGGCTCCAAGCTGCCTACGACTTGGCGCAAGCGATGAAGCATGCGGATGAAATCAAGGTCGAACGGCTGTCACCCGCAGCCTGATGCGGTGAAGCTCCGTCCTCAGCGCTGACCGCCGAAACCCGCGATCAGGTTGACGGTGGCCGTACGGTCATCCAGCACCCCGGCCATCTCCTCGTGCGCTGGTCCGAAGAACCCGCCGCTGACGTGGCCGTCGGCGTCCGAGAAGGAGTTGCCGGTGACGGCGATGGCGTAGTCCAGGCTCGGAGTTCGGAACGCGCTGGGCACTCCGTCAACGTGGACCGTGAGGTCGTCGAACGAGGCGGTGCCCCGCAGGCTCGACAGTTCCACCTGGAGCTCTGCATCGCCGAAGACCGGCGGCAACATCGCCCGCCCCAGGTCCACGCCGATGAGGGAGCCCGACCAGGTCGCGTTCCCTTGCAAAGTCGCGTGTGCGTCGGCGAAGGCCGCCCCCGGGGCCATGCCGAACGCATCGGCGCCGGCCCGCAGTCTATCGGTCGCCTCGACGCCTTGCCCACCCCGGTAGCGGATGGTGCGTTCCACGCCCGCGCCCCAGGTGCTGTAGCGGCCCCAGGCCCCGTAGCCGTATAGCTCCGGCTCGGAGGCCGTCGCGGCGTCGAGAGTCTCATAGCCGATGTCTCGGAGGAACGCGAAGTCGAGCTCCGACGGCCCATAAACTCGCCTATGGTCACGGCAGTACGCCATCAAGGACGAGCACACCCCGAGGTGATGGTAATCCACTTCAGCACCGGGAGTGCCGGGGGCCACAACTTCCCCTTCCTCGTTCACCCACTGGAACGGCAGCGGTTCTCCACCGTTGGCCCTCACGGATTCCGGCCCTTCGAAGGTGTGGTCCACCCTGTTGATGTGGCGGCTCACCGGCGGGACGGAGTCGATACTGATGCCCAGCACGTGCCCGATCTCGTGCGCCATCACATCGGTGCTGTCGACAGCCCCGCGTGCCAGCAGGATGGATCCCAACCACGCCTCGTAGTCATCCCAGTTGTCGTATTCGTGCGAAGGGACCGGCCCTTCGTAGAAGAGACTGAATTCCTGAGGGCCCCCGGTGGAAAAACGGCCGTCGTCGGTCCTGACACCCACAACGATGAGAACCCCGTTGGTCGACACGTCCTCGTCGAATACCACTGAAAAAGAGCCGTATTCACTATTGGCGCCGTGCACCACCTCCGTTCCCTGTCGGGCCACGTGTGTGACGAAGTCGTCCAGGATTCGCCAGGACCAGGACTTGCCGGCGCGCTCCATCCGCGCGCGTTGCTCCGGCGTGGTTTCCGGTGCGGCGCGCCAGTCGAACTCGATGTTGAGCGTCCCGGCCGGGCCGCCGGTCCAGCGCCCGTAGGTAATCCCGTCCCGCTCCCCGATGATCTCGATGTCCTCGGGACGGACGTTGCGGAGCTTGGTGCCGGTCTGGGCCGGATCGCCACCGGCCGCGTTGATCAGATCCGTGAGGACTCGGGTTCGGCTTGCCACTTGCGCGGCATCGACCGGTGACAGCCCGAATGCCGCCCGCATCTGCTCCGGTTCGTTCCAGTGATCCAACAGGTCTTCGGCCAAGGGATTGCTGCGCGAGTAGCTGCCATGAGCCGGACTCGCACCGCCAACGCCGGCATCACCGCCCCCGCCGCCACAGCCTGACAGTGCCATGGCGAGAAGTATCGCTAACGTCAAGGTTCCAAGTGCTTCACATTTCGCCCTGGTCATAGGTCTCATCCTCCACGATTCGCCTGCCCTCGCAGACTATGTACGCACTTTCCGCGACCGCGTTCCATATAAGGCAACGGGCACATCCCCGCAACCACTTCGCTTGTCCCGTGAGCGGCGTACGAGGCTCTTCGGGCCACCGCCTCAGTGTTGCCGGGTGCCCTGACCTACCCCTGACCGTTTGCCCGTAGCACCAGCAGGGGCCAATCCTTCATCTCCGTCTCGGATTCGCTGAAAGGGATCGTACCGCCGCTCCGCCACGGCTCGACCTGATCGCGGTAGTGCGGCGACGCCGGATTGCCCGCCTGTCCTGGGACGATGACGAAGCGGGAGCGGATGGGGTCGCTCAGGGTCACCAGCATACGCATGGATACGCCGACCACCTGGTCGTAAGGGCGGGAGTGGCGGTAGTAGGAGTTGCGGACGGTGACGCCGTCGCCGTCGGCGGGGAAGGGGGCCAGCGAGAAGAACGGTGCCAGCGGTTTCCTGTTTCCGAGGCCGTGGGCGAGGGTGAGGGTGTGGAGGCGGCCCCAGGACCAGTTGCGGGGGTCGGGGCCCTGTCGTTCCGTCAACTCGGCTTGGGCTTCACGGAGGCTTGCAGCCAATACCGCCTTGCGGGGGGTGTCCCGGAACCACACGGATCCGGGGTCCGTGAGGATGTCGTCCAGGGGCGCCACGGCCTGGTTCAGGATCTCCGTGTAGCTCAGGTACAACTCCTCGCCGAGGTCTCTTTCCCAGAGGTTGCGCATGAGCCGGTGGTAGAGGACGTGGAAGAGGGCGGCGCCGGCGGATGTGGCGTGGCAGTCGTAGTCCCATTCCTCCAGCAGTTCCACACATGCGCGTAAGGATGGTTCTTCGCGGGCGATCTCCAGAAGCTCTGGGCGCAGGGCGTCCAACAGCCGCTCGGCCTGCACCGATCGGGTGTCGAGCTGTATCCGGGCCATGTCTTCCATGTTCATGCGCGTCTCGCGCGTGAGCAGGTGCCGGATGCGCTCGATGCGGTACGGGGGCTCCAGCAGGTCGGACAGGTAGTAGGGGTAGCCCGGGTCCGCCATGCGGTTGTTGGCGCTGGCCACGATGCCCTCGGGAGGGTTGTAGAGGCGCGGCATCTCGTCGAACGGGATGGTGCCGGTCCAGTCATGATCGGCGTTCCAGCCCTCCAGGGGCAGCCACGAGGGTTCCTGGCGCGGACGCAGAGGCACTCTTCCCGCCAGGGCGTAGCCGATGTTGCCCCGGGTGTCGGCGTAGATGCAGTTGAGCGAGGGTGTGACGTGATGTGCCATTCCGGACAGGAACTCGCTCCAGTCCCGCGCCCGGTTGACGCCGTCCAGCAGTCCCAGCTCGTTGCCCGGCGTATGCGCGATCCATTGGAAGGACAGCACCTCCCGGTTTGGAACATCGGGATCGTGGGGCCGCGGCGGAAGGATATCCGACAGCACCGGTCCGTGCCGGGTGTGCCGGATTTCGGTTTCCACCGGGCGGCCGCCTCGAACCGCGATGGTCTCGGGCCGGCGCTCGAACCCGGCCCAGCCGCCGGGGGTGCGGTACAGCTCCGGCTGTTCGGGATGGACCTGTTCCCGGTAGAGGTCACCGTCATCGCACAGGGCGGCGACGAAACCCCAGGCCATGTCCCGGTTGTGTCCGACGTAGACGAAGGGGGAGCCCGGCAGCGACAGGCCTGACGCTTCGAAGGGTTGAGTTCCTCCTGCGTCGGTCACGGTGCGGAGATGATTGACGTACCAGATGCCGGGCACTGTCATTCGCAGGTGGATGTCGTTGCACAGGAGCGCGTGCCCCTCGTCCGAGTGCCCGGCGTCGACGGCCCAGCCGTTGCTGCCCTGGCCTCTGGGGGTCAGGGGGTTCTCCGCGAAGCTGCCGTTGACGAAGCGCAGCAGCGCGGCGCCGTGGTCGCTGAGGGCGCGAGTGGTGGTGGCGCCCCAGGAAGGATAGCGCGGCATCAGCGTCCGCAGTTTGTCGGGGTCGTTCTCCAGGCGGCCGTGGAGTGCTAGAAAGGTGAGCCGCGTGACCAGGGCGGACGACAGCATCAGCGCGAAGCCCTTGGCGAGGACGAGGCAGTCCGCCGGCTCCCACGGGGCGGGCCGGTGGCGCAGCAGCCGGAACTCCACCGGCAGGCGGCACCGGTGCCGGTCCATGTAGGCGTTGACGCCGGCGCAGTAGGCCTCGACCGCGCGGGCGGACCGCTCCGACAGCAAGGGCAGGGAGAGCGTTGCCGTGTGCCGGATCCCCAGCAGCCGGATGAAGTGGTCGACGCTCGCCATGCTGCCGGACCGCAAGTGCCGGGTGAAGTCGCCGCGCGGCAGCGGCCGGTCTCCGAACAGTTCGGCCAGCCGTCCGCTGAAGAAGCGCCGGTTGAGGTCCATCTGCCACAGGCGGTCCTGGGCGTGGAGGTAACCCTGGGCGAAGAACAGGTCGCGTTCGGTGCGGGCGGTGATGTAGGGGATGGCGAAGGGGTCCCAGCGGACCCGGACGTCGTCACCGAGCCCCGGCAGGTGAACGGTGCCCCGGCGTTGCGCGCGAGACCGGCGTGCCCAATGGCGGAGCAGCGGCGAGAGCAGGGATGACAGGAGGTTCATGAGATCACGCCCCACGAGCGGCTGGGCCACGGCCGTTGCCAGCGTCGGCTATATCGGGTTCTTTCCGGTGGCTCCGGGCACGGTTGCCAGCGCCGTGGCGGCGCTGGCGTACGGGCTTTTCGGCCCGCTCCGGCACGTTGCCGTGCTTGCGCCGGTGGCCCTTGCTACGTTTGTTGTGGGCGGCGTGGCCGTGGGCGCGGTCGTGCGCGGCGGTGGGCCGAAGGACCCGTCGCACGTTGTGTGCGACGAGGTGGCGGGGCAGTGGATCGCGCTCCTGACCTTCGCCCATGCGGGCCGCTGGGAGTTCATTGTGCTTGCGTTCCTGCTGTTCCGTTTGTTCGACGTCTGGAAACCGCAGCCGGTGGCGTTTTTCGACCGCCGCCCGGGCGCCTGGAACGTCATGATGGACGACATCGTGGCGGCGGTCTACGCCAACGCGGCGACCCACCTGTGCCTGCTTCTCGCGTGGGGCTGAGAGGTCCGGCCCGCCGCTACTGCCCCAGCCGCAGCAGCCGCGCCGCGTTGTCGCCGAGGATCTTCTGCTTGTCCGAGTCCGCGAGGCGCACGTCGCGCACAGCGTCCACCGAGCGCTCCAGCGGGATCGGCACGGGCGGGAAGTCGCTGCCGAAGAGCACGTGGTCGGCGCCGGCGGTCTCTACCGCGCACATGACCGCGGGGGCATGCAGGCTCACGGTGTCGTAGTAGAGCTGCTCGATGTACGTGCTCGGCGGCCGTGGGATCACGTCCGGTTCCCACGGTCCGAAGCTGTCGTCCTTGCGCAGCTCGTAGCCGAAGTCCAGGCGTCCGGGAAGCATGGGCAGGGCGCCGCCCACGTGGGAGCAGATCATCACCAGGTCGGGGAAGCGCTCGAAGCCGCCGGTGAGGATGAAGCGCGCCAGCGACAGGGTGGTGTCGAAGGGCCGTCCCACCATTTCCGGCAGCCGGAAGATCTCCATCTTCTCCGCGCCGATGGTGACCCGCGGCGGATGCACGAACAGCGGCACGTCGAGGTCGGTCACCAGCTCGAAGAAGGGCACGGCGTTGGGCGAGTCCAGGTACTCGCCGGCCACGCTGGAGTTGATCATGATGCCCTTGAGGCCGTACTCGCGCACGGCCCGCTCGGTCTCCTTGAGGAAGCGGTCGTCGCCGAAGGGCACGGCGCACGCCAGCCCCAGGAAGTGGTCGGAGTGTTTTGCGGTGGTCTCCGCGGCGAACGCGTTGAACTCCGTCACGATGTCGTAGGGGTCTTTCCCCTGGGGCGTGCGGATCCAGTTGTTGCCGAAGATGGTCAGGTCCACGCCGGCCCGGGCCTGCTCGTCGATGACGCGCGGGATGTCGAAGATGGCCTGCGGCGACTTGGGATGGTACCAGCTCTGCGGCACGAGATGGGCATGGGCGTCGATGATCATGCACACGTAACTAATGGACTTTTCGTAGTGTTTCAAGTACGGACGAGCCATGAAGCTCGACATCGAATTCAACTCGGGCGCCCAACTGCCCATGGACGCCATCCCCCCGCTCGCTCAAGCGGCCGAGGACAGCGGCTTCGACTGCGCGTGGGGAGGGGAGGCCAACAACAAGGACCCGACGGTGATGCTGGCGGCGGTGGCCGCGGTGACGAGCCGGCTCAAGGTGGGCACCGCCGTGTACCACATGCTCGGGCGCACGCCGGTGAGCATGGCGCTGCACGCCGCCGGTCTCGACGAGTTGTCGGGCGGGCGCTTCCTGTTCGGGCTCGGCATCTCCAACCCCACCATCGCCAACTGGCACGGGGTGGCGTTCGACCGGCCGCTGCGGCGCATCCGCGAGTACCTGGAGGTTGTCCAGGGGGCGCTGCGCGGCGACAAGCTGGACTACGAGGGGACGTTCTACAGCGCCCGCGGCTTCAAGCTGGCGTTCAAGCCGTCGCCCCGTGGCGTTCCCGTCTATTTGGCGGCCTTCGGGCCGCGGATGAGCCGTCTGGCGGGGCGGCTGAGCGACGGCGTGCTGATCAACATGGCGAACCCGCCGGAGATCCGCCGGATCGCCGAGAACGTGCGCGAGGGCGCGCGGCTTGCCGGCAAGGACCCGGACGCGCTGGAGATCATCTGCAAGGTGCGCTGCTGCGTGGCCCGGGACCGGCAGGCGGCGCGCCAGGCGCTGGGGCGCATCCTCACTTACTATGCCCTGGCGGACTACTACCGGGACCTGCTGACGCGCATGGGGTTCGGCGAGGAGGTGACGGCGATCCGGGACGCGTGGCGCGCGTCCGGTTTCCACGCGGCGGCCGCGCAAGTCACCGACCGGTTGTTCGACGGCCTGCCCCTGGTGGCGGGCGCGTCCGTGGACGAGGTCCTCGACAAGGTGCGGGCCTACGGCGAGGCCGGGGCCACGCGCGTGATCCTGCCGTATGTCCCGTGCACCGACGACGTGGTGGGCGAGATCCGGGCGTTCATCGAGGCGTTCGGACGGCGCTGAGGCGTCCACGCAAATGTCCGGAAAAATTCTCGTGACCGCCTTGACTAACGGTCAAGGCGTGCTTGACTATACGCAGGACGATGCTTATTGAAGGGCAGGTTTTCGAGAGTCGAAACATGCAATAAGGAGAACGGTCATCGCATTCGAACTCATCAATCCGAGCGGGCTGGAGAACCCGGTGGGGTACTCGCACTTGGCGAGCATCTCTTCCGGCCGGCTGGTGCTCGTGGCGGGACAGGCGCCGTTCAACGCCGACGGGGAAGTCGTCGGCAAGGGAGACTTCGCGGCCCAGTTCCGGCAGGTGTGGGAGAACCTGCGCACGGCCGTCGAGGGGGCGGGAGGGAGCCCCCGGGACTACGCCACGTTGACCATGTACGTCACCGACGTGGACGCCTATCACGGGCACCGCAAGGAAATCGGCGCTTCCTACCGGGCGATCTTCGGAAAGCACTTTCCCGCGATTACGCTGGTTCAGGTATCAGGTCTTTACAACCCGGACTGTATGGTCGAAGTGTCCGGGCTGGCCGTCATCGATTGATGGCTGGAGGGATAGCGGGAGGGCGTGAAGCGGCACTCCGCTCCCGCCCCTCGCAGCCGTTCCACCATCTCCACCGCCATGGGAGTCGCACGCAGATGCACCACATACAGATAGCCGGCAACGGCGTCCTGGATTCCCTGGACTCCTTCGACCCTCCCACCGAGACCGAGATCATCGGCCTGTGGCAGTCATTTCGTTCGGCCGGGTTGTCCGCAAGGCAGGCCTGGGACGCCATCGTTGCCGGAATCGCCCTCGACATGGTGTTCTCGGACGGCCGCAAGCGGCCGCGCCTGGAGCAGTAGTGGAGGTATCGGGCGGAAGGCCCCGGCGTTCCGGGGCCATGATGGGTCAGGTCTGTTCGGCCTGGGGGTCGGCGCGCACCAGGAGGTCCGTCAGGGCTTTGTTGTGGCGGCGTTCGACCTCGACGAGCCGGCGGAGCAGTTGGCTCTGTTCGGGCGCTTCGAGAGCCAGGTACGAGACATCGTCCACGAGTCGGGCTTCGACGCGCTTTTGATCCTCGACGTCCTGCCGCATCCGGTCCCAGTGGTTCTTGCCGGACGGGATGCTTGAATCGAACTTGGCGACGCGGCCACCGAGCCTCTCCACTTCCTCAAAGAGCCGCGCGCTGCTCTTTTCCTTCTCCGCCGCCATCTCCTTCAGACGTTCCTCCACGAACGGATAGGGCGCCTTTTCCGCGTGCAGCTTGAGCTGGTTGGCGAGCCGGGCCAGCTCCCGGTAGCCGTCGGCGAGCACGGTGCGCGTGTTGCGCTCTTCGCGCTTCGTCCGGTTGCGATCGAACCAAGCCGTGATGGTCTCCGTCAGTGCCATGGTGGTAAGATAGGGGCCGCCGGGAGTTGTGTCAAGGTGCCCGGGCGTTCTTGAAAAACGCCTGCAAGAACGGTAGATTCACGGTATCCGCATGGCTGAATACCCGCCCATCGAAGTCGTCGACGACAGCGAAGAGCCGTCCGAGGACGCGCCCGTCGAAGCGGTTCTGCTCGACGATGTCGACGCACCCGTGGACGACGCCGAAGCGGAGGAGCCGTCCGGCGCGCTGGTTCCGTTCGACGCGCTGCAGCGTTACCTGTCCGAGATCCGCCGCTATCCCATCCTGACCCGCGAAGAGGAGCACGAGCTGGCCGTTCAGTACAAGGAACTGGGCGACATCGAGGCGGCCTACACGCTGGTGCGCTCGAACCTCCGGCTCGTGGTGATGATCGCGCGGGAATACGAGCGCGCCTTCCGGAACCTCCTGGACCTGATCCAGGAGGGCAACATCGGGCTCATGGAGAGCCTGAAGAACTTCGACCCCTACCGCGGCGTGCGCTTCCCGTCCTACGCGGTCTGGTGGATCCGCGCCTACATCATCCGCTACCTCATGAACAACTGGCGCATGGTGAAGCTCGGTACCACCCAGGCCCAGCGCCGGCTGTTCTTCAACCTGCAGAAGGAAAAGGAGAAGCTCGAGGCCGAGGGCTTCGTGCCCGGCGCCAAGCTCATCGCGCAGCGCCTGGACGTGAAGGAGTCCGAGGTGATCGAGATGGACCAGCGGCTCTCCGGCCGCGACGTCTCCACGGACGCACCCATGGCGCAGGGCGAGTCCCTGACGCTGCTCAATACGCTCACCGACGACAGCCCCACCCCCGAGGAGCAACTGGCCGAGGACGAGTACCGCGAGGCGGTCAAGGAGCGCCTGAGGACCTTCGGAGAGAGCCTCAAGGACAAGGAACTGGTGGTCTTCCGCGAGCGCCTCATGGCGGAGCAGCCACTCACGCTGCGCGAGATCGGGGAGCGCTACGGCATCAGCCGGGAGCGCGTCCGGCAGATAGAGAACCGGATCAAGAAGAAGCTCAAGAGCTACCTGTCGGAGGAGTTCGAGGTGCTGGAGGGCTTCAACGAGCGCGCTTGATGTGGCGCGCGCGATTCTGCTAAGAACCCCGCTATGAACTTCGAGAACAGCATTGAAATCGGCGTGCCCCGGGACACCGCCTGGGAGTTCCTGTGGGACGTGGACCGGCTCATCGCCTGCGTTCCCGGCTGCGAGGAGGCCTCGACGGTGGAGGCCGGCAAGCTCTACAACGCCACGATGGTGGCCCGGGTGGGCCCCTTCAAGGTCACGTTCCCCATCAAGATCGAGGTGCTGGAGAACGAGCCCAAGGACCGGATCAAGGCGCGCGCCTCGGGCAGCGACAACAAGATCGGGAGCCACCTCAAGGTGGACCTGGACGTCTCGCTGGAGGACAAGGGCGACGCCACCCTGGTGTCCCTGGTCGCCTCGGTGGACATCCTCGGCAAGCTCGCGACCCTGGGGCACAGCATCATCAAGCGCAAGGCCGACAACGACATGGCCAAGTTTGCCCAGGCCGTCAAAGCGGAACTCGAGGGAGGAGCCTGACCCATGCTGCGTCCGTTCCGTCTGGAAGAGCCGGAGAGCGTCAAGGAGGCGTCGGAGGCGCTCGCCCGCTACGGCGATTCGGCCAAGGTGTACGCCGGCGGCACCGAGCTGCTCCTGGCCATGAAGGAAGGGCTGATCCACTTCGAGTGCCTGGTCAACGTCAAGAAGATCCCCGGTCTCGACCAAGTCCGGCGCGACAACGGCAGCTTGAGAATCGGCGCCCTGAGCACGCACCGGGAGCTGGAGCGTTCCGAGACGTTGGCGGACGCGCTGCCGGTGCTGGTGGAGATGGAGCACAACGTCGCCAACCTGCGCGTGCGCGAGGTGGGCACCCTCGGCGGCAACCTGACCTTCGCCGAGCCCCACGCCGACCCGGGTACCCTGCTGCTGGCGCTGGACGCCACGGTGGTGGCGCAGAAAGCGGGCGGGGAACGCGAGATCCCGATGAACGAGTTCTTCGTGGACGCGTACGAGGCGGCCATCGAGGAGGATGAGGTTCTCACCGAGATCGTGGTGCCGGTGCCCGGCGCCAACGCCGCGGTGCGCTACCGCAAGTTCGGCTACCTGGAGCGCCCGAGCGCGGGGGTGGCGCTGCACGTCATGGCGGACGACGCGCGGCGGTCGGTGCGGGACGTGCGCGTCGCCGTGGGTTGCGTCGGCCCGAAGTCGATGCGGGTGGAAGAGGCAGAGGCGGTGCTGCGGGGGAAGAGCCTCGAAGAGGCGGCCAGCGCCGTGGCCGAAGCCGGCGACATCGCCGGGCGCGCCGCGGACGCCATCAGCGACCTCCACGGATCGGCCGAGTACAAGGAACACATCGTCAAGGTGCTGCTGACCCGCGCCTTCAACGACATTCGCGCCGAGCTGGCCGGCTAGCCGGCCGGCTTCGTCCACCACGGCTTTATCGAACAGAATCCAGCGGAGACCAACGGCTATGGCAGACACGGGACGGCAGACTCTTCCGCTATCCTTCACCGTGAACGGGACGCGCTACGACATCGAGGTGGAGCCGCACGAGCTGCTCCTGGACGTGATCCGCAAGCGCCTGGGACTCACCGGAGCAAAGCGGTCCTGCGACGTGCAGGTGTGCGGCGCGTGCACGCTGCTGCTGGACGGGCGCCCGGTGAGCTCGTGCACGCTGCCGGCCTTCGAGGCGCGGGACAAGGACGTCCTCACCATCGAGGGCATGGCCAAGGACGGCAAGCTGCACCCGATCCAGGAAGCGTTCATCGAGTACGGCGGCTTCCAGTGCGGTTTCTGCACCCCGGGCATGATCCTCACGGCCAAGACGCTGCTGGACGAGAACCCGAACCCCACGGAAGAAGACGTCATCGAGTACATGAACGGCAACATCTGCCGCTGCACCGGCTACAAGAAGATCGTCGAGTCCATCATGGGGGTGGGGAAGCCGAACGCCGAGGCGTCCTGATCCTCCATTCGACTCTTTGCCGTCCAAGGACGCGCGGAAATGGAAAGGGCAGGTGTCAAGCGACACCTGCCCTTTTTCGTTTTACGGAGACACGCGTCAGGCGCGGA
Organism: Deltaproteobacteria bacterium; assembly: GCA_028818775.1. Classification (NCBI taxonomy): domain Bacteria; kingdom Pseudomonadati; phylum Myxococcota; class Myxococcia; species Deltaproteobacteria bacterium. The sequence goes on from JAPPNE010000033.1 coordinate 42,393, forward strand.
TCTCCGTCCTCATGAACTTGATGTAGGCGATGCCGAAGCACACCGCCACCAGCGCCAGCAGCGTGAAGAACATGGGCAGGATCAGGCGCATGCTCTGCCCCAGGCTCAGCGGCGTGACGATCAGGCCTTGGAGCTGGCCGAGCTGCTCCGGCAGGACCGGGACCAGTGTCCGCGCCACCGGGTTGAGCAGCAGCCGCACCGATTCGCTGTAGAGCGTGCTCGGCGACATGCGCCCCAGGACGGTCTCGACGGTCGCCAGCCTGGCTACGTCCTCGGTGGTTGCCGGGTTAGGGACGATGAGTCCGGCCGCGAAACCGGCGAGCACCCCGATGAACAGCCCGAGGAACAGCCACAGGGCGATGGAGGCCAGCGCCGCGGTGACGGTTCTACGGAGCAGCATGGAGAGCAGCATGGCAAGGGCCAGCCAGAAGCCCGTGTAGGCGATGCCGACGATGGCGAAAAAGAGCATGCGCCACAGTTCCTCGGCGTTGGGGAAATACCCGATGAGCGTGGTACCGAGACCGATCACCACCAGGAGGATGGACACCCACAGGATGGCCAGCGTGGTCAACCCGGCCAGGAACTTGCCGTTGATGAGGCTGTCCCGGTAGATGGGCTGCGAAAGCACCCGGCTGAGGGTCCCCCGGCCGTACTCTCCGCTGATGCTGTCGAATCCCAGGGTAATGCCCACCAGCGGGCCGAAGAACCCCAGGAAACTGGAAAGCGAGAAGAAGATGGACTCCGTGGTGAGGAGCCTGAGAAACACATGTTCGGTCGGGTCTTCTCGCAACGACGCTTGGAGCCCCTGTCCGGCGAAGTAGACGGACAGGATTCCCGGCAGGATGATCAGGGCGAGCAGGATCATGAAGCGCAGGCTGCTGAAATGATCCTGAAGCTCCTTCCAATACACGACGAGCATCGCTACGCCTCCCTGAAGTACTTGAGGTAGATCTCTTCGAGCGTCGGGTTCTCGGAGCGGAGCTGCAACAGGTCCAGCCCCTGCTCCCGGATCAACGCCATCAGCTCCGGCCGCACGTCGCGGGTACAGCGGATGAACCATCCCGCGTCCCGTTGCTCGCATTCGCTCACGCCGGGCACCGCGCTCAGCATGTCTTCCATGGGATGGTCGCCGCCGACCTCCACGAGGAAGTTCCACTGGTGCTCGTTCAGGATGGCCTTGCCCAGCTCGTCCGGACTGCCCTGCACCACCATGCGGCTGCTGACGATGATGCCGATGCGCTGGCACACCTGCTGCACCTGGTGCAGCAGGTGTGAGCACAGCAGCACGGTGAGGCCGCGCTCCTCCTGGAGCGCGCTGATCAGGCCCAGGAGCCGCGTCACCCCGTCCGGATCGATGCCCAGGGTGGGCTCGTCCATGATGATGACCTCGGGCTCCTTGATGAGCACCTCGGCGATGCCCAGCCGCTGCTTCATGCCGCGGGAGAACTCCCGCACCGGACGGTCCCCGTCATCGGCGAGGCCCACCTGGTCGAGCACCTGCCGTAGCATCCCGGGGATGCGGTCCTCGGCGGCGCGGTTGAGCCGGGCGATGTACGCCAGGTTCTCGTTCGCCGTGAGGTCCTCGTAGAACCCCGGGTTCTCGGGCAGATAACCCACGCGCCGCTTGACCTCCAGCGGCTGGGTCTTGGGATCGAAACCGCACACCGACGCCGTCCCGTCCGTGGGCTCGGTGAGTCCCAGGAGCATCAGGATGGTCGTGGTCTTGCCGGCCCCGTTGGGACCGAGGAAGCCGAACACTTCGCCCCGGGGGATCTGCAGATCCAGCTCGCTGACCGCGATCTTGTCCCGGTAGCGCTTGGTCAATCCCTTGGTTTCGATGATGTAGTCGCTCATCGCCTTCCCAACCGGATGAAGACCGCCGCCAGTCCGAGCACCACCACGCCGACGATGAACGCCCCGATCCAGCCCCAGATGGTCGGCGTCGACACGGTAACCCTGAAGTCGATGGATTGGCTGACGTCCGGGCTGTTGGTGGTCACGGCCAGCATGTAGTCGCCCGCCACGGCACGGTTCGGCGCGGTGACCTCCATCTTTACCTCGCGTACCTCTCCGGGATTGAGATTGTCGACCTTGTCGGGGCGGAAATTGACCTCCCAGCCGTCGGGCTTGCTCGATAGGAAGGCCAGGTTGGTGAGGGGCGCGGTGCCCGCGTTGCCGATGAGGAAATCCACCTGGGACATCTCGCCGGCGGTGGCGGAGGCATTGAGCCGGCCCGTGGCCGTGCCCACGTTCAGTTCCTGTGTTCCGGCCAGCGCGACCTTCAGGTCCGCCTGAGCCGACAGGCCGGCCGAGCGCGCCACGACCACCACCGGGTAGTCACCCGGCTCTCCCTGGAGCGGCGGCTGGATCTCGACGCTCAGGGTCTCGGTGGAGTCCTTCTTGAGCGCGATGGAGGAGATCTGGGTATCCTCGAACTGGGGCTTGATGCGCACGACCCAGCCCGGAGGCGCCTGCGCCCCCAGCGCGGTCGTCACCGGGTTGTCCGTCTCGTTCTTGAGGTCGATGCTGAACTTGAAGACCTGGCTCGAGTTGCCGCTCAACACCGGGTACTGGCTCTCCATCTTGAGCCCGCCGGTGTCGACCTTCTTGGCCGAGACGCGGAAGGCGATCTTGGCGTCCTCCGTCTTCTCGCCCTTGCTGTCCTTGGCCGTCACCGCCACCTCGTAGTCCCCCGGCTCCACGTCGTCGGGGAGCTTGACCTTGAGTTCAAGGGTGGTGGATTTGCCCCCCTGGACCATGATGCCGCCCACCGGAAAGCTCGGGTACCTGGAGTGAAAAGCGGCGGTCCAGCCTTCCGGCAGCGACGTCGCCTCCAGCGCGACCCGCACCGACGCCTTCCGCGGGTTGACGACCTCGGCGTCCATCTCGAATTCCTGACCCGGCCCCACGGTGATGCCCGTGTACGCCATGATCAACTCGAACGGCTCCTTCTCCTCGTCCGGTATGCTGTCGGCTTGCGACGCCCCGGTCTCCGAAGTCTCGTGCGCCGTACCCGACAGCGGCCAACAGACCGCCAGACCGGCCAGCAACAGCCAGACAAGAAAAGCCTTGCTAATCCTCATAGAAACCCCCCGTAGTGTGGTTTTACAAAGTTCCGATAAGTAAAGCACGCCCGGTTGGCGAGTCAAACCCAAACTATCCCAACTTCGCCCAAGCCCGTGGTTTCATAGCCTGTCGAGTTGCCGCAGTCCCTCGTAGAGCACGATGGAAACGGCATTGGCGAGGTTCAGGCTCCGCACCGCCGGGCTCATCATGGGTATGACGTAGCAGCGCTTCGCGTTGGCGTCGAGGAGGCTCTCCGGCAGGCCCCGGGTCTCGGGTCCGAACACGAGGAAGTCGTTTTCCTCGAACCGCGCGGAGACATAGGACAACGCTGCTTTCTTGGAGAAGAAATGCAGCCGTTCCTCGCCGTGGCGGTGGAGAAATTCCCCCCAGGAACCGTGCACCCGAAGGTCCACGTGCGGCCAGTAGTCCAGGCCGGCGCGCTTGAGGTGCTTGTCGTCGAGCTGGAACCCCAGCGGCTTGATGAGGTGCAGGGGACTCCGGGTGGCGGCGCACAGGCGCGCCACCGAGCCCGTGTTGGGCGGGATTTCCGGTTCGAAGAGCACGACGTTCATGGTCTTCCGTCGCCCGTCACTTTTTCCCGGTCGTGGCGTTGTCGATGAGGAAGGTCACCGGCCCGTCGTTGACCAGCGACACCTTCATGTGCGCCTGGAACGTCCCGGTGGAGACCCGCGGCCCCACCGCGCGCGCCAGCCGCTCCACGAAGTCTCCGTACAGCCGGTCCGCCTCCTCCGGCGCGGCCGCGTCCGTCAGCGAAGGGCGCCGCCCCTTGCGGCAGTCGCCGTACAGCGTGAACTGGGACACCACCAGGATCTCGCCCCCGGTGTCCAGGACGGAACGGTCGAAGCGGCCGGCGCCGTCCGGAAAGATCCGCAGGTTCAGCAGCTTGTCCGCGAGAAACGCGCAGTCGTCCTCCGAATCCCCCTTGCCGACCCCGAGGAACACGCAGAGCCCGGGTCCGATGGCCGAAACCGTCTCGCCGTCGACGCTCACGCCGGCCCGTTCGACGCGCTGCAGCAGGATTCTCATGTGGTGCGTGTTGTGACGTCCCGTTCCCAGGGAGACGTTGACTTCCGAACACCGTTCCGACTAACAACAGCCGGACGATTGTTCAAGCGGCGCGGGTTCGCGGAGGCCCGGAAATCCATCCCATGAGTACCATCCTCGTCACCGGAGCGTGCGGCTTCATCGGCTGGAAGGTGTGCGAGTTGCTGCTCGCGCGCGGCGATGCCGTCATCGCCGTCGACGACCTCAATGCCGCCTACGACGTGCGCCTCAAGGAATGGCGCCTGGAACGGCTCCGGGGGCGGCCGGGCTTCGCGTTCATCCGCGCGGACATCAGCGACCGCGGGGCGTTGCCGGCCCTGACGCGGGCGGTGGAAGCAACAGGGCCGGTAAGCGCGGTGATCAACCTGGCGGCCCGCGCCGGGGTGCGCGCCTCCGTCGACGACCCCTGGGCCTATGTTTCCACCAACGTCACGGGAACCCTGAACCTGCTGGACCTGTGCCGGACCCGGGAGATCCGGAAGTTCGTGCTCGCGTCCACGTCGAGCCTCTACGGCGGCGACAACCCGCGCCCCTTCCGGGAGGACGCCGCCACCGACCGCCCGCTGTCGCCCTACGCCGCCTCCAAGAAGGCCGCCGAGGTCATGGCGCACACGTACCACGCCCTGTACGGCATGGACGTCACCGTCTTGAGGTTTTTCACCGTGTTCGGCCCGGCCGGCCGGCCGGACATGAGCCTCTTCCGCTTCGTCCAGTGGATCAGCGAAGGGCGGGAGGTCACGGTGTTCGGCGACGGCACCCAGCAGCGCGATTTCACCTACGTCGACGACGTCGCCCGCGGCGTCCTGGCGGCGCTGGCGACCGCGCCCGGGTACGAGATCATCAATCTCGGCTCCGACCGGCCCATCGTCCTCAACGACGCCCTCCACTTGGTAGAGGGCCTCCTGGGCCAGCGCGCCACCATCCGGTACCGGGACCGTCACCCCGCGGACGTCGACGCCACCTGGGCCGACATCTCCAAGGCCCGCCGCCTGCTGGGCTGGCAACCCGAGACCGATTTCGCCGCGGGCGTCGGCGCGCTGGTGGACTGGTACCGCCGCAACCGGGACTGGGCCAGGGACGTTGCCACCTGAGGGGAGAGGGTGGTTATCCGCGTCCGTGCCGTTCCGTACAGTCGCCAACTCCTCGCCTTAATGCTACAAACTTCGGTGTGGACCGGCTGACACGGTGTGGACCGGCTGACAGACGCCTTGTCCGCCGGGGCCGGACGATACGGACGGCCCGATCCCCCACGTCCAACGGAGAGGTGACCGAGTCTGGCTTAAGGTGCACGACTGGAAATCGTGTGTACCCCAAAAGGGTACCAGGGGTTCGAATCCCCTCCTCTCCGCCATCCAACTTGTCGATATCACGAACATTTCGGCCGGGACCTTGGCTTGAGAGCCGTCTCGGAGGACGGCGTTGCCTGGACAAGGAGAGCCGTGCAATCCGACCATAAGAACGTCCTGGTTCTCGGAACCTGTCAAATGCTGTCCGGCACGGGGCGCGGCCTCTTCATGGTGACATCCCCGGTCGTCGCGCTGCTGATTGCACCGCATCCCGCGCTGGTGACCTTGCCGACCGGTCTGATCGTGGTCGGCGCCGCCTTGGCCGCCATGCCCACCTCGCTATTCACGCGCCGGTTCGGGCGGAAGATCGGTTTCCTCTGCGGCACCGTCCTGGCCGCGGCCAGCGGGATATCCTGCACCTCCGCCGTCCTCTTCGGGAACTTCTGGCTGCTTCTGCTGGGCGGTTTTCTGTACGGGTTGTTTTCCAGCTTTTCCCAGCTCTACCGGTTCGCGGTGGCGGACGCGGCCTCGAAGGAGTTCCGCCCCAAGGCCATTTCGTTTGTGCTCGCCGGCGGCGTGTTCGCCGGGTTCGCGGGCCCCAATCTGGCGAACTGGGGAAAAGGGCTCTTGAACAGCCACCTTTTCGCCGGCGCATTCCTGTTCATGATCGGGACCGGGCTTCTGGCGGCGCTGGCGCTGATGTTCCTCAACATCCCGAACCTGACCAGGGAGCAACGGGAAGGGGAGCAGCGGCCGCTGCTGGAAATCATCAGGCAGCCGGTGTTCGTCGTCGCGGCGGTCTCCGCGACGGTGGCCCAAAGCGTGATGAACTTCCTGATGACGGCGACGCCGGTGGCCATGATCGCCCACGGCGGCCATGCTTTCGGTTCCGTGGCCACGGTGATCTCGTCACACTCCGTGTCGATGTTCGCGCCCGGGTTCTTTACGGGTTCGCTGGTCAAGCGGTTCGGCGAAATACCGATCATCGTGACCGGCCTCGTCCTCCAAGGCGCCTGTATCACCGTCGCCCTGGTGGACGACCACGTCTTCCATTTCTGGCTGGCGATGGTGTTGCTCGGGGTCGGCTGGAACTTTACCTACACGGCCGCCACGACCCTCATGACCACCGCCTACACCCCGTCGGAACGCAACAAGACCCAGGGAATGATGAATCAGATCATCTACACGGTGGTGGCCATCGGGTCCCTGTCATCCGGCGCGGTCATCCATTTCCTGGGCTGGACCTGGGTGAACATCGGTGCCGCACCGATGCTGCTCCTGGCCGTGCTTGCAACCATCTGGCATGTCGCCGCCAAGTCGAACACGGTCGAGGCTTGAGCGGTGTGTCCACGCGCTGGGTCACAACGGCCGGCGTGGCGCTTCAAGGAGCAACCATTCCCGATTCAAACAAGTCCCACGGCCTTCGCGCCACCGGTGAGCCCCTCCGCGACGGCGACTCGGTCGTTTTCTTCGACCGCAAGGACCGGGAGTACCTGAAGACCCTCCGCGCGGGCGAGACCATCTCCATCCGGGGCGGGACCATCGCGGTGGACGACCTCCTGGGTCGGCCCGACGGTTTCAGCGTGCGGTCGTCGCTCAGGGAGCGGTTCGTGGTGCTGCGCCCGACCCTTGAGCGCCTGATCCCGAACCTGCCGCGCAAGGCGCAGGTGATCTATCCCAAGGACCTGGCCCTGATCCTGATGTGGGGCGACGTGTATCCGGGAGCGACGGTGGTGGAGGCCGGGGTCGGCCCGGGGGCGCTCACGCTGGCGCTGCTGCGGGCGGTGGGGCCCGAGGGGCGGGTCATCTCCTTCGAGACACGGGAGGAGCATGCCCGTGCGGCGGAACGGAACGTGGCCCGTTACTACGGCGCCGCGCCCCAGTGGACGCTGGAGGTGGCGGACGTGGCCGACGGCCTCCGGGAACTCACCGTGGACCGGGTCTTTCTCGATCTCCCGGAACCTTGGCGGCACACCGACCTGGCTTGGCGCGCGCTGCGGCCCGGCGGCGTTTTCCTGGGCTACGTGCCGACGGTGCTGCAGGTGAAGGGCTTCGTGGATTCCCTGAAGGACCACGGCGGGTTCGCGTGCATCGACACCATGGAGACCCTGGTCCGTTACTGGCACGTCAAGGAGATGAGCGTTCGGCCGCAGCACCGCATGGTGGCGCACACGGGGTTCGTCACCACGGCCCGGCGCGTGGAGATGATGGAAGGGCCGGAGCGGCAGGGTCCGGCGGATCAGGCGGAGTAGGGGAGTTCGGCGCCGGACATCGACGCCGGCGGGTCACTTCCTCTTGCGGCAGCCTTCGCAGTAGCAGATGTTCGTTCCGGAGTCCTGCACGAGACCTTCGTCCAGGTTGTGGCAGATTTTCTTGCACTCGAGGCAGATGAAGTAGATGCCCTCGATGGTCTTGTTGATCTTCTCCCGGTTGAGGACGCGCCCCTTGAGCTTCTCGATGCGGATTCCCAGGAGCTCTTCGTACTGCCGCTTGATCTTGAGCCGGCCGGCGGCGTCGCTCGGCAGGTCCTGATCTTCGGTCTCGTCGGGTTCGTTGACCGCGCCCTTGGATGCCGTCGTTTTCCGAACCGGTTTTCTTGCCCTGGAAGCGGGCTTTCCCGTGCTGTCTTTGGCAGGAGTCATGCGCTGGTACCGGTGACGAATAGCCCTTCGGTCCCCCCTTGTCAAGCTGGACCGGGAACGAAGGGGACGGGGGGACCTACAGCGAGAGGGCGACCCACACCGTGGCCGCCAGAAAGATCAGCATGAGCACCGACGAGTGGTCCAGCTTGCGCAGTAACCGATCCACCGCTTGGGCGGTGACTCCCTCCGGAGACTCGGTTTGCCGGACGAATCGATGGGCGATGCCCATGCACTGCCAGGTCCCCAGCATGATGACGAAGAAGGCCAGCAGCAGCTTCAGCGACAGGGCGGCACCGAATTCCTCCGAGTAGGCCGTCCCGTGCAGTGCCTTGAGGTCGGTGATCCGCGAAGCCCCGGTCAAGGTCGCAATCCCCAGCAGGGCGATCTGTGCCGGGTTGTACACCCGCAGCACGCGCACGAGGAACGCGGTCCGGGCCTCGGTCGCGGTCTCGCGCCGCAACGCCGGCAGCAACACGCGCCACAGCGCCGCCACCAGCCCGATGTGAAGGGTCAGCGAAACTATGTGGAAGTCCGCGGCCAAACCCTACGGCGGAGCCGAGGCTAGCCGGCGGCCTTGGAGCGCCAGCTCAGGAGCGCCCGCTTGGGGATCTGCTTGCCCGGGGCCTGGTAGTCTTCGGTGAGCTTTGCCAGGCGCTTGCCGAACTCGTCGAGTTGCTTCTTCTGGAGCTTCTCGAACGCCTTCAGCTCGCGTTCGCGCCGTTCCTGGAACTGCTGCAGTTCGCGCTGCCGGCTCTCCAGAAACGCCGCGAGGTCGGCGTTCCACTGGTCGTGGAACTGTTGCACGGTGGTGCGCACCAGGTAGTTGAGGTCGTCCTTTACCACCGTCGACTTGAAGCATTCCGGGCAGAACAGCACGTTGCCGATGGTCAGGCGGCCGGTTTCCACCTCGTAGGTAGCGCCGCACGCAAAGCAGTGCAGGGACACGGGCCACGCGTCCGGGGCCGGCACCGAGACGGAGGGTTGCGACGTGTCGGCGTAGACGGCGGCCGGAGCGCCGGCGGGCTGGGGTGCGGCTGCCGGCGCGGCCGCGGCCGGCGCGGCGGCTGCCGGCTGCGGGGCTGCGTCGGGCTGCGGCGGTGCGTCGGCCGCCTCCGCGGCGGCTGGGGCGCCGGCGCCCGCGCCGGGCCGGAACCGAGATTCGAAGCTGTCGCCGAAGTCGGTATCGGCGTGAATCTCACGTGCCCGGCCGATAAGCACCTCTTCGGTCTCCACGTTGTTGGGGTCGGTCACGCAGCAGTCCACGGGACACACCGCGGCGCACGCTTCGTAGTCGTGGAAGCCCACACACTCGGTGCACAAGACTGGATCGATGACGTAGATCTCATCGTTCTGAGTGATGGCTTCGTTGGGGCATTCGGGTTCGCAAGCGCCGCAGTTGATGCACTCGCTGGTAATCATGGTGGCCATGGACTCGAAGACCTCCTGTGTTCCGGCCGGTTCCGGGTGACGTGTGGGTCGCGCAAGGGCACCCCGTACGGCGTCCTCTTGGGATAACAGCGGCTGGAGGACGCGTCAAGGTTTCATCGGGCGCGCCTGGCCTGGAGCGCCGCGAACACCTTCTCGGCGGTCACCGGGAGGTCCATGATGCGCACGCCCACGGCGTCTTCCACCGCGTTGGCCACCGCCGCGGCCGTGGGGATCACCGCGGTCTCGCCGATGCTCATGCTGCCGTAGGGACCGCTCCCCACCGGCGCTTCGGTCACCTCGGTGCGCAGCGCCGGGATGTCCTTGATGTTGGGCAGCTTGTAGTCGCCCAGGTTGGCGGTGACCACCCGGCCGCCGTCGGTGACGATGTCCTCGCAGCGGGCGAAGCCCAGGCCCATGACCACCGCGCCGTCGATCTGACCCTGGTGCCCCAGGGGATTCAGCACGGTGCCGGTGTTGTGCGCGGTGGTGAGCCGGCGCACGGCGAACTGCCCAGTCTCCGGGTCCACCTCCACCTCGGCCACCTGCGCCACCATGGAGGTCTCCGGGCCGTCCGTGGGGTTGGCGTAGTGGCCCGTGACGGTCACGGGGCCGCCCGCGGCCTCCACCAGCTCGGCGAAGGTCATGCGCCGCTCCGAGCGCAGGTGCGTGATGCCGCCGTTGACGACCCCGAGTTCCCCGGCGGGAACGCCCATGCGCTCCGCGGCGATCTCCAGGAGCGCGGCGCGGGCCTTGTCCGCGGCGTCGAAGGCCGTGTTGCCGTGGACCCGGGTGCTGCTGCTGCCGCGCACGCCGGTGTCCTTGGCCACCCGGGTGGTGTCCACGGTCTCGAAGCGCACCTGCTCCAGCGGCAGGTCCAGTTCCTGCGCCACCACCTGCTGCATCATGGTGTAGGCGCCGGGGCCCACGTCCACCAGCGACGCCCCCAAGGTCGCGGTCCCGTCGGCATCCATCCGCAGGTCGACGTACGATTCGCCGCCCTTGGACATCCAGTGGCCTAGGGCGATGCCGCGCCCGACGTTCGGTTGCCTGGATGCGTGGTAGTTCGATGTCTCGATGACGTTGTCCAGGGTCTCATCCGGCTGAATGTGCCCCACGGGTATGCCGGTGGGGTCGACGTCGCCGTCGTGCATGAAGTTGATGCGGCGCAGCTCCGCGGGGTCCATGCCCAGCCGGCGCGCCACGAGGTCGAGCTGGCTCTCGTTGGCGAAGAACCCCTGCGGGTGTCCGGGGGCGCGCATGTAGCCGCACGGCACCTTGTTGGTGTAGACGTAGCGCTCCACCAGCAGGAAGTGGGCGATCTTGTAGGGGCCGCCGGAAGAGTGGGCGCCCACCAGGTAGCCTTGGGGACGGTACGAGCCGTAGGCGCCGCTGTCGAAGAGCAGGTCCATGTGCTGGGCGACGATCAGGCCGTTCCTCTTGACGCCGGTCTTGACGGTGGTCACCGAAGCGTGGCGCGGGTTCCCCGCGATCAGCTCCTCGGTGTAGTCCATGACGTACTTGACCGGCTTTCCGGTGTTCTTCGAGAGGACGTAGCAGAGGGCGAGGTCATTGGCGTCGCCCTTGCCGCCGAAGTCCCCGCCAAGGTAGCCGGGATGGGCGACGATCTTGTCGGCCGGGATGCCCAGGGCGCCGGCCATGTGGTCGCGCAGGGCGAAGAGGCTCTTGGTGGAGGCCCACACGTCCACGCCTTCTCCCTTGGCTTCCACGATGCAGCAATGCGGCTCGATGTAGCCGTGGTGCACCGCCGGCGTGGTGTAGGTGTTCTCGACGACCAGGTCGGCCTCCCGGAACGCCGCCTCCACGTCGCCCTTGCGCCACTCGAGCCGGACGGCCACGTTGCTGGGGGCGTCCATGGGTTGGAGCAGGCCGGGGTAGGTGGTCACCTCCGGGTGGATCAGCGGGGCGGACGGCTCGGCCGCTTCCACCGGGTCCAGTACCGCCTGCATTTCCTCGTACTCGACATCGATGAGCGCCGCCGCTGTCTCGGCTTCGGCCTCGCTGTCGGCGGCAACGGCCGCGACCTTCTCGCCGATGTAGCGCACCACCCCGTCCGCCAGAAGCGGCATGTCCACGAGCTTCTTGCCGATGCGCGCCCCGGAGAGGTCCGCTCCGGTCACGACGGCGCGCACGCCGGGCGCGGCCAGCGCCTTGCCGGCATCGATGCGCGCGATGCGGCCATGGGCGATGGGGCTGCGCAGCACCTTGCACCAGAGCATCCCCGGGACCGCCATGTCCGCGGTGTAGCGCGCCCGGCCCGACACCTTGTCCTCGCCCTCGCCGCGCGTCGCCGGGGCGCCTACGATCCTTCCGTTGGCCATGGTTCACCTCGTTTCCGCTGAGGGATTCAAAAGGGTCGGGCTCGCAAAGTCAAGCCGGAAGACGGGACATCGGCGCCGGCGCGACGGTGCAAGAGGCGCCAAAAGGATTCTTGACAGCGAAAGTCGGCTCTGGTAGGCGTCCTACAGCCGGACGGGCAGCGCGGGTTCCCCGTTGTTCGCACCGGCCGCAACGCAAACGAGATGGTTGGCTGAAACGAACCGAGACGAACCAGCCGCTTCCTGGCCCGGCCGGGAGGACGCGCTGGTTTTTTTGTGGACGGTACCCGACGCGGAAGGGAAGCGGCGGGGCGTTCGGCCAATGCGCATTCGATGGAGGACTTGATGAAGACTTTGGGTCTGATCTCGCCCAATCTGGACGATCCGACCGTTCAGGAGTACTACCGCATACTGCCGGAAGGCATCGAGATAAAGGGGCGGCCTCTCCATGTCACCTCGTTCACGGACGAGACCTTCGCCAAGGTGGAGGAGGCCTTCGCCGACGTCGTCCGCGACCTCACCCGAGACCCCCTGGATTTCCTCATGATTACGGGCGAGCTGTTCCTGTCCTACCGCGGGCCGGGTTCGGACCGGCTGGTGCTGGACTCGGTGCGGGACATCACCACGGTGAAGGCCTCCACGGTGCTGACCGCGGTGGTGCGCGCCTTCAAGGCCCTGGACGTCTACCGCGTGGTGATGGCGTCGCCGTTCCCCCACGACCAGGACGAGAACCTCATCCGCTTCCTCGACCATTACAACATCGAGGTGGCGGCCAACCGCGGCCTCGGCTACGACAACACCCACGAGATCTGGGACCTCCCGCCGGAGACCGGCTACGATCTCGCCGCCGCCGTCCTGGAGGAATGCCCCAACGTGGACGGCATCTACATGCCGTGCAACAAGTGGCGCGTGTCGTCCGTCATCGAGCGGCTGGAGGCGGACCTGGGCAAGCCCGTCATCACCAACACACAGGCGTGGATCTGGGACGCGCTGCAGGGAATGGACATGAAACCGTCCCTGCCCGGGTACGGGAGGCTTCTCAAGTAGTCCCGTGCGCCGTGCGCACCCGTTCGCTTCAGAACGTGGTGAGCACGATCCCGCCGAGACAGATGGACGCCGCTCCCACCAGCACCTTGAGCGTCACGCGCTCCAGGGAGCGCAGGAAGACCGTGCTCAGGATCACGGTGAAGAGGGGTGTGGTGGCGATGAGCGGCGACACCAGCACGACGTCGCCCATCTCCAGGGCGGTCATGTTAAGCGACACGGCCACGCTGTTGAGCACCCCCGACAATCCGAACCACCACAGCGTCTCCCGCCGGAAGACCAGTTCCCGATATTTCCCGGTCACCAGCAGGTAGAGCAACAGGGCCGCGAACCCGCCCCCCTGCACCATCCAGATGGCCAGCGGCACGGAGTCGATCATGCTGTAGCCCAGCTTGCGCATGGGGCTGGAAAAGCCGCCCAGGAACGCGGCCATGATGGGCAGCAGCAGGTAGATGGGCTGGTAGGGCGCGGCCGCCTCGGAGTCCTTCATTCCCAGCAGGCTCGCGCCGATGATGATGAGCAGCGTGCCCGTGGCGATGGCGACGGTCACGGTTTCCCCCAGCACCAGCACCGCCATGAGGCCCGCGAACAGCGGCGTGGTGTTGCGCAGCGGGGATGCCCTGGAGATGCCCACCTTGGTGGCCGAGACGAACAGCAGGATCTGCGTGCAGAACGGCGACAACACCCCAGCGCCGATGAACAGCAGCAGCCCCACCGGCGGCGCGTGTTCCCAGGAAATGAACGGACCCAGCGCCACGAACAGGATAACCGTGGAGGTGAAGAGGGAAAAGGAGGTGGCGCTCGTGGGAGTGCCGTACTTCAGCCCCAGCCGGGAGCAGATCTGGCCCGAAGAAAAGCACAGGGCGGCGCCCAGGGCCAGCAGCGGGATGTACAGGCTGTCCACGGCTCAGGCCGGATCGCTCCGGCGGGCGGATGTGCGGGGTTCCGTGTCGACGTTGGCGGCCACGGACGAATATGTGCAGGAATTCCCGCGGTCGGCAAGGCGTGTTCCGATCGGGCAGGACTGGTCTCGATGCCGTCGGTGGACCGGGCGGGGCGCGAGTTGAAAAACTCCAGGGCTTCGGATAGGTCCGAGAGGTTTCCATCTTCGATCAAGAAAAGGAGTCTTGAATGGCATACACGAGCTGGCGCGGCACCATCGGCGTGGTCAAGCCCACCATGCGTCCGGGATCCCTGGAGGAATTCATCCGCATGATGCCCGAGGGCATCGGCATCATCCCGCTCTTCATCGGCTTCCAGCGCGGCACCGCGGACGAGTTCCAGCAGGCCATGAAGGCCTACGAGGAACGGGTGGCCGAGCTGGCCGGCTACGGAGTCGACCTCATTCACCCGGAGGGCGCCCCGCCCTTCATGTTCCAGGGAGTCAAGGGCGAACGGCGTACCATCCGTGCGTGGGAGCGCAAGTACAAGGTCCCCATGGTCACGGCCGGCCAGACCCAGATCGAAGCCCTCAAGGCGCTCAAGGCAAGAAAGATCCTCGGCGTCACCTACTTCACCGGCAAGATCAACGACACCTTCGCCAAGTATTTCGTGGAGGCGGGCTTCGACGTGCTGGCCATGGAAGGCATTCCGGTGGACTTCGAGGACGTGGGCAAGCTCGCCGGGCAGGAGGTGTACGCCCACATACGGAACGCGTTCCTGAAGCACAAGGGCGCCGACGCCATCTACATGCTCGGCTCCGGCTGGCGCACGCTGGACATCATCGAGCTGCTGGAGCAGGACCTCCAAGTGCCGGTGGTGCACCCGGTCCCCGCGCGGGTGTGGGCCATCCAGAAACGGCTCCACGTGAACGAGCACGTGATGGGTTACGGGCGGCTGCTGGAGGAGATGGTTTAGAAGGAAGCGGTTTGAGAACGGAGACGGCCGGACAAATGGGGACAGTTTCCTGGAACCGTTCGTCCGGAGCGTAGCGAAGCGAAGTCGAAGGACGCCATCATTGAGGTACACGAGTCCTCAGGCCCGCGCCGCCCGCCAGCCGCGCAGTTGCATCAGCAACCCCGCCACTACCAGGGCTGACCCCATCCCGAGCATGTTCCAGCCCGGCAGGATCAACAGCACGCCGCCGGCGATGAGCACGGCCCGTACGGGCCAAGTCAGCGCCACGAGTCCGTAGCCGATGGTCCCGGCGGACAGGCTGACGGCCCCTATCAGCGCCGATAGCGCCGCCAGTAGCACCGCGTCCAGCGTACCTTGCAGCAGCAGGGCGGGGTGGAGGGCGAAGGAAAACGGCAGCAGGTACTTGCCGATGGCAAGGCGCACGGCGTCCTTGCCGGTTTCCCAGATACTGGCGCCGCTGATGCTGCATGTGACGAACACGGTGACGCACACCGGCGGCGTGATGTGGGACGCCAACCCCCAGTAGACCACGAAGAGGTGGGCGGCCAGCTCCGACACGCCCATCAGTACCAGCGCCGGCGCGCACAGCGTGGCCACGGTGATGTAGGCGGGCAGGGAGTCCATGCCCATGCCCAGGATCAGGCTCGCAATCCCCACCATGGCCAGGGCCACGGTCAGGTTGCCGCCGCTCAGGTCCACCAGTGCCCGCGAGAACTTCGTCCCCAGGCCGCTGAGCCCCAGAGCCGCCACCAGCATCCCCACCGCGGCGGTGAGGATGGCCAGTGGGATCCACGCCTTCACCGCCGACACCAGGGCACCGTGGATCTGCTCGGGATACAACCGCTTGGTGCGATCCTTGGACAGAAAACTCACCGCCACAAGCAACGGCAGGCTGAAGATGCCGGCCATGTCGGGATCGAACTTCTCCACCAGCATCAGGTAGATCATGAGGCCGATGGGCAGCAGGAAGAACCATCCCCTCCTGAAGGTCGGCCCAAGGGCCGGCAGTTCGTTCCGCGGCATGCCGGCCAGCCCCCGCCGCGCGGCCTCGAAGTCCACCCCCATGAAGACGATGACGAAATAGAGGAACGCGGGGAGGGCGGCGGCCAGCGCGATCTGGTAGTACGGCGCGCCGAGGAAATCCGCCATCACGAACGCGATGGCGCCCATCACCGGCGGCAGGATCTGGCCGCCCGCGGACGAGGCCGCCTCCACCGCGCCGGCGAAGGCCGGGCGGTAGCCGGCCCGGACCATGAGCGGGATGGTCACCGCGCCGGTGGTGGCGGCGTTGGCCGACGGCGAGCCCGAGATGGTGCCGAAGAACGCCGACGCGAGCACCGCCGTCTTGGCCGCGCCGCCGCGGGTCCAGCCGGCGATGGCCATGGCCAGCTCGCTGAACCACTCGCCCACGCCGGCCCTTTGCAGCATGTGGGCGAACATCAGGAACACGATGACGATGGTGGAGGCCACCCCCAGCGGCACGCCGAAGATGCCCTCGCCGGGAACGTACACCGCGTAGGTGAGCCGGTCCCAGGCGTAGCCCTTGCCGAAAAGCAGCCCCGGCAGGATGTTCTGGTACCGCGCCACCGCCAGGAACAGGCACACGATGGTCACCAGCACCCAGCCCACGGCCCGCTTGAGCGCCACCAGCAGGGAAATGGCCAGGGAGAAGGCCAGGGCCATGCCGGCGAGATCCAGAAAGCCGTATTCGTCGTAGTCGGTAACGTGCTCGTAGAAGAAGATGATGAAGCCCAGGGGCGCCATGGCCATGACCAGGAGCCCCAGGTCCGCCCAGAAACCCGCGCCCCGGCTGTCCCGCCGGCGCATGTGAATGAGGTAGGCCATGAGCAGCGCGAACGTCAGGCTCACGGCTCGGTGGAAGGGAGTCGGGTAGAAGATCCCCAGGTAGATGAACGTCCGCCCCACCACGATGAGGTGGTAGACGGCGGTCAGGAAGGCGAGGAGATCGATGACCCGGTCCCAGGACGTGCGTGCGTCCTGGGCCGGGATCGGTTCGACGGACCCGATTTCAGCCATCCGTGGTCCCGTATGCTGTCATCCGCATGAAGAAGGGGACAGGTCCGCTCACTGGTTCTTGAGCAATTCGTCCTGTTTCTTCGCCAGCGCGTCCGTCCAGGCGCCGACCTCCTTGTAGTACCGGATGGCGCCCGGGTGATACGGGATCGTCGGATTCTCCAGGCTCCCCTTGAGCGTGTACTGCTTCGCCGACGCGTGCACCGGGTAGAACTGCTTCAGGTTCTCGAAGAACGCCTTGGTGAAGGTGTACATGGCGTCGTCCGGCATGTCCGCCCGTGTGGCGGTGAAGGTCCCCACCGCCAGGGAGTTCACGTCCGCGTCCAGGCCCTTGATGGAGCCCTTGCTGATGGTTGCCTGCCGGTATCCCTGAAGCCGGGGGTCCTTGAGGATATCTCCCGCCTTGTCCGCGGGGATGGGGATGACCTTGAGGGAGATGGCCTGAGCGAGGCGCCGGATCGGAGGCGAGCCCGTTTTCGGGCTGCCGAAGGGCATCACCGCCGCGTCCGCGACTCCCAGCTTGAGGGATTCGAGTTGTTCGTTGGTATTGCCGTGGCGGAGGATCTTCACGCCGTTCTCCGGGATACCGTAGACCCGCATGATCGCGCGGGTGAAGGCTTCGAGGTCCGCCAGCGACTTCCGCCTCCCCTGCACGGTCTTGCCGTTGAGGTCCGCGGGCGTGTTGATGCCGCGATCGCCACGGGCGACGATGGCGCGGGCCCCGAGACCGCCCTGAAACAGCAGCCGCAACGGCGCCTTGCCGTCCTTCTTGAACGACCCGATGCCGTGGTAACCGTGGGTCCCGGCCAGCGAGTTCAGCATCGCCACCTCGATGCGCTTCGCCGTCAGCGCCCGCACGTTGGCGTCGCTGCCGCCGATGGGCTCCACCGTCACGCTGATGTTGGAGTTCCGGCTCACGGTATCGCCCATGCCCACCGCAAGAATGTGGAACCGGGCGCCCACGGTGGACGTGCCCAGGGACAGGGCGGTCTGGGCGTTCAGCGGCGCCGTGAAGATGAAGAGTCCTACAGCGAGCAACAGAGCAGCCCGTAAGGTGATTTTCATGTTTCCTCCATGCGATGGTGTTTTGCTTCCCAGGTCTCGACGAGAGTCACCAAGGCGTCGAGACGCTCGCCCTCTGGCGTGTTGGGCTTAGCCCTCATCAGCCCTTCGACTTCCCTGAGCGCACGCTGGTAGTCGCTGTCTTTGGCGATATGCGGCATGTGTGTGTGGCGGCCCCGGCGGGGGGCGGGCCCGCGGGGGGGGGGTTGGGGGCCCGGGGGAAAAACGCGCCACCGTGTTGTTTTTTTTGCACCCCCCCGTGTTTGTGTGGGGCGTTGGGCGG
>JAPPNE010000033.1:60505-67247 GCA_028818775.1 Deltaproteobacteria bacterium
GGGGTTTTGGCCTTCCCCCTCACCCCCCCTTCCCCTCCCCGCGCCCCGGGGGGGGGGGCGTTTTTTTTTTTTTTTTGTGGGTGGGGGGGGGGGCCCCGGGGGGGGCGGCCGCCGGGGCCGCTTCGGTTCTCAGGCCGCGTCTTCCAGCGGCGACACGTTGAGGTTGTAGAGCCTCGCCACGTTGTTGGTGAGCAGCTTGGACCGGTCGCCGGCTTCGAGGCTGCCCAGGTCCCGCGCGATGACGTCGCGGGAGTTGGGCCAGGTCGAGTTCTGGTGCGGGTAGTCGTTGGACCACATGCAGTTGTCCGCGCCCCACCAGCCCAACAGCCGGCCGCCGATGTGGTCGTTGAAGAAGGTGGCGTAGACCTGCCGGTGGAAGTACTCGCTGGGGAGCTTGTCGATGGACAGGGGCTGTGCGTGGCGGTGGCGCCGGAAGTTCTTGTCGCACTGGCCGAGCCAGAAGGGCATCCAGCCGATCTCGTTCTCCACCGAGACAACCTTGAGATTGGGGTAGCGTTCGAGCACGCCCGAGAAGATGATGTCGAAGAGTGCGTCCTCGATCTCGCGGGTCTGCTCGACGCCGATGCGGTAGCGCTTCATGCCCGTGGACGTCTGGCGGTGCATGCTGTCGCCGAACCCCGTGAGGATGTGCAGGTGCACCGGCATGTCGAGGTCCTGGGAGGCCGCCCAGTAGCGCTCGTAGTGGTCCGAGGTGAACGGCAGGTCGGGGTGGGGCACCTGCCAGATCAGGGTGCCGAGCATCCCGGCCTTCCGGCAGCGTTCCATCTCGGCCACCGCGTGGTCCATGTCGAAGGCGGAGATGAGGGCGATGCCGAAGAGTCGGTCAGGGGCGCCCTGGCAGTATTCGATGAGCCAGTCGTTGTAGGTGCGGAACAGGCCTTCCTGCAGCTTTGCGTCGTCGACGCAGAAGAAACCCAGTCCCAGGCTCGGGTAGAGCACCTCGCCGGACACGCCGTCGATGGCCATGTCCTTGACGCGCTCCACCGGGTCCCAGCCCCCGGGCCGGGCCACGGAGAAGCCGGCCCGGCGGAATTCCTCCACCTGTTCTGGCCGCTGCCCCGCCATGAACAGCCCGCCCACGGCCTGCGGGATCACGTCGGGGCCTCCGAACATCCAGGCGTCACGCCCCTCGTCGAAGTAGGCCTTGGGTGCCCGGTCCCGCAGGGACGACGGCAACCCCTTCTCCCAGAGGTCCGGGACCTCGATCACATGCGAGTCTGCCGAGATGATGGCTTCTTCCATGACGGTTCCTCCTTTTCAGGCGTTCGTTTTATCCGTTTCTGCTGTATTTCTTTCAATTCCTCTTCATGCCGCTGCTACCGGCTTGAGTTGGGCGCTTTGTCGCGGAGTACCGGCGCCGCTCGAGCTCGTGCTCGAAGCTCACGAGCCGCCGGATCAGGGCATTGTACCGCGAGTGCGCGTCGTCAGGATAGCGTTGTCCGACTGCGTGATAAAGAGCAAGCTCCGGGTGATGCGGCAAGCGTCCGTCGTCCGGCACCGGGATTCCCAAGCTCCGTAGCCGCGGCGCCCCGACTGCGACGAGCAACGCCTCGATGCTGAGTTCCCCCCGGCGGAGCGCCTCGACACCGGCCGCCACCAACTCCGCTCCAGGAATGCCGTCACCCGGCGCCACCATGGAACTTGCCTCCGGCAAAACTTTCGACCTTCGCTCGGAACGCGTCCGGGTCAAGGGCGGGATAACGGACGATGTCCGGTGTGATGGCGTCGAACCAGCGGACAAGTCCCGCTACGTTGATCAACCCGCGCGCCGTCATCTGCCGCGCATCGTCCAGATCAATCCCGTGCCCGCGCTCGATCTTTGCCAGTGCCTGTGCATAGAAATCGTAGTGAAAGAAGTCTACTGATCCATGGCGAACGATGAACGGGCTGCGTTCCTTCCAGCCCGGCACCGGCGGAATGAAATCGTCCGGCGCAGCCAACTCGACGTTCATGTCGAGTTCGCTCTTCAGCCTTGCGATGGCGTTGAAGATGCCCTCCGGCTCCGGGTCAAGCTTCAGGTCCGCATCGACAGTGGTCGGTCGCCATCCGATCATCACCGCACACGCGCCCCCGACCAAGTAAACGCGCCCCGGCCCCTTGGCCAGACGGCCAATGCCCTGTATCAGCCGCTCGATCTTTCTCGCGTCGCTCGCCGCGCGCATCAGAGACTCGCTGGCCTCACACTATCACATCCATGCAACCTGGACACCCCGTGAACTCACCCTTCCGCCGCCGCCTCCCTGCCCGCGATGTAGCCCTGCACGGTGCAGCGGCCCATGCCGTGTTGGTTGAAGCCGCCGGCGGACTCGCCGCCGCAGTAGAGGCCGGGGATGATCTCGCCGTTCATGTCGAGAACCTGGCATTTTTCGTTGATGCGCAGGCCGGCTCGGCTGTCGTGGACCAGGGGGGTGCCCCAGGCGGCGTAGAAGGGCGGCTTCTCAATCTTGTACTTGGGAGAGGGCTTGCCGAAGTCTTTGTCCGTGCCGGAGTCCACGAAGCTGTTGTAGCGCCGCACCGTGGCCTCCAGGACGGCGCCGCTCATGGGCGCGGCTTGCCAGGGGTTTTCGATGGCGGCGGCCAGGTCGGCCAGGGTGCCGGCGGTGAAGAAGTAGCCGTCCGGGTCGACGTAGGGCGGGGTGACGTTCCAGCCCTCGCGTTCCACCGCGTCGGCGTCGAAGATGGCCCATACCGGTCCGCCCGAGTAGTCGGGAGGCTTGGAGGAGGCGTTCATGGCCACCGCGGCGTTGAAGAAGTTGGAGTGATGGGGGTCATACTTGATGTGGGTGTTGCGGTGGTCGCCGGGCGTGTACGGATCGATGTCCCCGTGCTTGTTGCCCTCGGGGTAATCTCCCTGGGTCTCGTCGTAGAAGCGCTCGCCCACCTGGTTCACCAGGATCAGGTCATGCCAGTCCTTGACGGACAGGCCCGCGGCTCGCACCAGCGGGAATATGGGGCTCTCCAGCTCCCACGGCATGTAGTTCCAGCGCGTGCCCAGGGCGCGCTGCACGCGGATGTTGTCGCCGTTCTCCAGGACTTGGTTGGCCAGGCCCCAGAGGGAGGCGCCCACGGCCATGGCGGCGATCTCGCCGCTGCCGTCCTGATAGGTGTAGGGCTCGCCGGCCACCTGGTAGACGTCGGTGAGCCGGGGGTCGAACATGCGCCGGAAGTTCACGTTGCTGGTACTGCCGCCGGTGGCGACGATGACCGCCTTGTGGGCGCGGATGGTCAGGCTCGGCTCGGTGCGGTCGACGTTGCCTTCGGAGCGGTAACTCCGGAGCGGGGTGGTGCTTCCCGGCATGACGGTAGGCGTGTGCTCGGCGGTGATCCCGACGACCCGCCCGGCGGTCCCCTCCCGGACGATGGAGGACATCTTGTAGTTCAGCAGGAACTTCACGCCCTTCTCCCGGGCGCTGGCCTCCAGGGGGCGCACCAAGCCGGTGCCGGGCCTGGCGTTGGGACTGGCCAGGCCGGCGCCGTGCTCCCAGTAGGTATGGTTTTCCCGGTGCGCCGAGTTGCCGGTGGAATGGGCGCCCCGGCTGTCGGGCGGACCTTCCTTGAACTTCACGCCGTTGGCCACCAGGAATTCGTAGGTCTGCGCACAGTGGTCGGCGAAGGCCCGGATCACCGCCCGGTCGCTGTAGCGGTAGTCCGGGGAGCCGTTAACCTGCACCACCGACCAGTCCGTGAGGTCGGCGAACACCGTGTCCGGAGAGTCCTCGATGCCGTACTGGCGCTGGACGCTGGTGCCGCCTCCCAGCGGCACGTTGCCGCCGCTGATGATGGCGTGGCCGCCCACGTCGTAGTTGGTCTCCACCACCAGGACGGACGCGCCCGCGTCCGCCGCCACGATGGCCGCGGGCAACCCGGTGGCGCCCGATCCGATGATGACGACGTCCGCCGAAAGGTCCGGTTCCGTCGGTAGTCCTGGTGATTCCTGTGCCATCGGGTCTCTCTCCTTCCCTTGTTCGGTTTGTGGATTGGTTGCGTTCACCTGAACGCAGGTATGACTTTTGTCGCGAAGAGCTCGACGCTGCGAAGCTCGTCATGGGTAAAGTAATGGATGAATTCCGCGACGCCAAGTTCGACGAATCCCTGGATACGCTGGATGCACTCCTCCGGGGTCCCGGCGATGCGGGCGTCCAGGTAGGCGGTGTGCGGCAGCGCCAGCGCCTCGGCGGCACGGGCGAAGTCTTCCCGGTTCTCGCCGATGATCGTGCCGGCCCACAGCGAGCGTCCGATCTCCGCCGGATCGCGCCCCGCCTCTTCGCAATGTCTTTCGAGAAAATCCAGCTTCCGCCGGTACTGCGCCGGGCGGATGGGGGTTTGGATGTTCCAGCGGTCGGCGCACCGTGCCGCCACCCTTAGCATCGTCCGCGACCCGCGGGCGCCGATGGTGATGGGCGGACGGGGCGTTTGCAGCGGCTTGGGGCTGCAATAGGCGTCCTGGGTGCGAAACCATTTGCCCTCGTAGGTAACCGTTTCTTCCTCCCACATGCGCCTTATGATGGCCACGGCCTCGCTCAACTGCCCCGCCCGCTGCTCCATGCCCGGGAAGCCGAACCCATAGGCCGTGTGTTCTTCCTCGAACCAACCCGCGCCCAGGCCCAGTTCCAGGCGTCCCCCGCTGATGACATCCAGGCACGCGGCCATCTTGGCCAGCAGCGCCGGGTTACGGAACGATACGTTGGAGCAGAGGGTGCCGAGCCGGACGCGCCGGGTCAGGGGCGCCAGCGCCGAAAGCGTCACCCAGGACTCGTAGAAGGGGGCGGTGGGCGGCGGCAGCGGATGAAAGAACTTCGACGTGAAGAAGTGGTCGTTCAGCCACACCGAGTCGAAGCCCAGCTCCTCCGCCCGGAGAACGACTTCGCTAATGTGGTCGAAGTCGACGCCTGTTTGGATGGGGGTCAGGCCGAAGGAAACTCGCTGGGCCATGTCGAAGTCGTGTTCCGCTGATGGGCGGCCCCAATCACGGACAGGTCACTAAAGGGACGCCAGCTTCTTGAGGATGGCGTCGTGCGCCTCCTGTTCGGATTCCGAACCCTCGAAGGTGACGCCCCCCAGCACCTTGGCGGTGGGGATCCGGTCCTCGAATACCCCTTGCACGGCGATGTGGAAGTAGGCCAGGGCGGAGTGGCCGCCGCCGTCGTTCACGTCCGTGAGAACATCCCCCGAGACCTGAACCTCGCGTGCCTGGCCCTTCACGTAATAGGCCATGTCCTCGTCGATGACCAGCAGGGTGATGCGGCCGTTCCGTCTGAGATCCGTGGCGCATTCCCCGTCGCCCCAGGTCGCGAGATGGAGGTTGCCGCCGTCCTTGGCGATGACGTCCGCGTAGCCCAGCATGCCGGCGTTGGCCCAGCCCTCTTCGTCCACGGTGATGATCTGGACCACGCGGCCCTGCTTGGCGGCGAGGTTGCCCGGCAGCAGCAGCGCCAGGGCGTCGTCGGGAAGGCTGTCGGATACGAACCGCGCCATGTGGGTTCCTTTCCGGTGCTCAGGGTTCCGGCGCCCATTGGAGCTCGCGCTCCATGAAGTCCACAACCATGGGCCAAGCCAGTTCCGCGGCGTGGGCGTGATAGCCCACCGCGTTGGGGTCCACGAACCCGTGTCCGCCGAACGGGAAGAAATGCCATTCCAGCGGCTGGCCGTTCTCCCGGAAGGCGTACATCATCCTGTCCTGCACGGGGATGTTCGTGACCACGTCGTCCGCGCCATATAGGTTGATGGAAGGACAGCGTATGAGCTTGGCCTTCTCCCAGGGCGGGATGGGCCGCATGTCCGTGGGAGGCTCGTCACGCACCGTGGGGTAGTAGCCCACGAACGCCCGTACCTCGGGGGTTGCCGCGACGAAGTTGATGGCGATTCTTCCGCCCATGCAGTAGCCCGACACCGCGACACGCTTGTTGTCCACGTGGGGTTGGGAGAGCAGGAATCGCCAGCTCTCGGTCAGCGCGGCGTCGAACTGGTCGTCGGAGGTCTTGGCCTGGATCTCGCCGCCGCTCACGATGTGCGTCGGCTCGGGATAGCCCAGTTGCTCGAAGACGTTGGGCGCGAAGGTGCTGTACCCCAGGGCCGCGAATTTCCGCGCCTCGATCTTGATGTAGTCCGTCAAGCCGCCCTTCGGGTGGATCAGCAGCAGCGCCGGCCCCGGCTCCGTCCGTTGCGGGTGGGCCAGGAACCCGGCGACGCCGTGGTCCTTCTTGTTGAACAAGCGCTCGATGAGCTGCATGGGTCCTCCCGGCTGCCGATGATGGCCGGGAGCGTAACACGATACCGTGAGACCGGAAAGAGCGCTTGTGGTTTGCAGTGTTGACGGCTGCGGGGGACTGCTGCTTGACTTGCCACGCCAAATCGGCAATGGGTACGGCCATGCGAATCATCGATGCGGACGGTCACGTGAACGAGTGCCCGGCGACCTTCGACGACAAGTACATGGACCCGGCGTTCCGGGCCCGGCGGCCTGCCATCGTCGGTTCGGGGGGCATGTTCTACTGGATGATCGGCGAGCAGGTGGTGCCGCGGCGTTCGGGTGCCGGGTGCAACAACTTCAGCACCCCGGCCCGGGTCGACGGCAAGCCCACCCGGCACGGCGCGCTGATCGAGGGGAAGAACCTGGACAGCCTGGACAGCCAGGAGCTGACGGACCTGAACGCCCGCCTCGAGGCCATGGACGCCGAGGACATCGACGTCCAGGTCATCTATCCGACGCTCTTCCTCGCCT
>JAPPNE010000034.1 GCA_028818775.1 Deltaproteobacteria bacterium
CGAGCTCGTTGGCCGTGCGCCCGGTTCCCCTGGCGGCGTTCTCGAACCGCTCCCATTGCTCGGGGAGCACGCGGATGCGCCGGCTCAGCGCACGGTCGGTCGTTTCGGTCATGGCTGGATCTCGATTTCGTTCGGTTTTCTGAGGCAAACCAGCCTCTTTCCTGGCGATTTCCGCAAGGGACGAGGCCGTTTCGGGCGAGAACTCTACCGCGTTCCCGCTCGCGGCGAGACCGTTCGGCGGGCGCTGCGCATCGGAACGGAAGGCCGGGCGGGTGACGAGGCCTGTCACAGAACGCGGAGCGCTAGGCAAACTGGTGACAGTGTAGTTGGTGAAAGTCCGACAGGAAGGAGAAGGTGAGCCACCACTTCCACCCCGAGTCATGGGCTGTCGCCCGCGAGGGCGGGGGTCAAGCATTGACAGGGGCGCGTGTGGGCAGGGCTATTGAGCGCCGAAAGTTTGAAATTCTGTACCCGACATCGCGCTCGGGTCATCCCCCTCCTTCAGTCACCTGCGGTTTTCGCACATCGCGCGGACCGTGCGTTCGGCGCCTTCGGCGCAGGCGAGCAGTGCGCGCTGTTGCTCGGCTCGAGGCGCGGTCCGCGCGAAGTCCTCCCATTCGAGGTTCCCGGCGCCTGCTCGCCGCGCCGCCGCCTTCGTCCATCCGATCAGCATCCTCCCGCACCCGGCGCTTGCGTCGCAGAGCTGCCTCGCCTCGGCCTCGCCGATCACGTCTGCGGCGTCCTTTCCGTTGCCTGCGGCGACTGCTACCGCCAATTCCTTCACGTACGCGATGTCTTCGGCGGCGGCCCCCGCGGGGCGCTCCGCGCCCGCGGTGTCGAGCGGGCTCCCATAGCGCGCGAGGTGCACGGGGCGCGCGCCTGCGGGGCACGCGATCTGCGGCGTCCAACCTTCGGTCACCCCTCCTTCGAAGCACAGGACGCTCCGGATCCCTGCGGCTGCGAGCGGCGCGGTCATGCTTTCGATGAGCCTTGCCGCACCTGGCGGCGCCGGTTCCCGGGCGAAGCGGTCCGCGTGTAGCCATAGCACAGTGCGGGTCCCCGCAGCGTGCATTGCGCGTGCGGCGTAGCGCGCGCCGAAGTCGCCCTCGTCGTTCGCGCACAGTTCGGCGTCGATCGCCGCGAGGTTCGCTTCTGGATACTCTCGCCCGTTTCGACCCGCAGCGACCATGTGCACCCACATTTCGATGCTCCCGAGCATCGGCTCGTTCTCGGCCAGCGGCCCGCCGAGTTCGACGAGCTGCGGGAGCGCGTCCCCGGCGCCGATCTCGCTTCCCGTGTCGAGCGCGAGGTGGGCGGCAGCCCACATCGCCATGTCGTCGGCGCTGACCACCGCTGCGTCCTGGCCGGCAGCCAGCGCTTCACGAATTGCCCCGGCTGAGGCTTGCTCAGCGCGGTGCGCGTACTTGGTCTCGTCTCTCATGTTCTTTATCCTCTTCGCGCACAGGTGGTGCCAGCACGCTGGCCGGCGGGTGTCTGTCTGACGCGATCCACCCACCGTTACCCGTTGCTCTCCGACGCCATCGGCTGAGTCGGTTGCACGCCGCCTGGACCTAGGGCGGTTGTTCCAAATGAACCACTACCCATCCGACGCCTTTGTCGCGCCGGCGCGGGGACGTAGTATGCAGTCGGCCCCGCCACACCGTCAGGAGGCTCACCACGTGTCGACACCCTCTCCCCGCAAGGCCACCGCGCTCAAGAAAGCGATGACCAAGACCCAGATGATCGCCTCCCTCTCCGAATCCACGGGCGTGTCGAAGAAAGACGTCGCCGCCGTGCTCGACGACCTGGGCATTCTGATCGAGCGTCATATCAAGAAGCGCGCCGTCGGCACCTTCACCCTGCCCGGCCTGCTGAAGATCAGGCGCGTGCGCAAGCCCGCCCGCAAGGCGCGGACGATGATCTCGCCGCGCACGGGCGAGGAGATCGAGGTCCCGGCCAAGCCGGCCTCGTCGGGGATCAAGCTCCAGCCTCTCTCGGTCCTCAAGCGGATGGTCGAATAGGCCGCTTCCCTCCCTTCGGCCGGGGGGCAGCGCCCACGTCGCGAGCTGCGTCCCGCTGCGAGTGGATGGCCATCGTCGAATACGGCCCCCGATCCGTCGGCGGGTATCCGGCGTTCTCCTCACAAGAGTTCGATGTCCGTCGCCTGGAGACCGCGCTTGTCCTGCGTCACCAACACGCTCACGCGCTGGCCCGGCTCCGGTGGCCCCAGCCCCGCCCGGCCAAGCACGCTGCCGTGCAGGAACACGTCGCGGCCGCCGTCGTCGGGCACGACAAAGCCATAGCCCTTCTCGGCGTTGTAGAACTTGACCGTGCCGCGCCGCTCCTCCTCCAGTCCGCCATGGCCGTCGTCGCGCCCGTACTCTCGGGCGCCATGCCCCGGCAGGGGTGGCACGTTCGCCGTCTCGACGGCGATGATGGAGGACACCGCCGGACCCCGCCGGTCCTCCGCCACCTCGCAGATGACGCTCGCCCCATCCGGAAGCGTCTCGTAACCCGCGCGCTCGACCGCCGAGAGGTGGCAGAACACATCCTCCGAGCCGTCGACGGGCGTCAGGAAGCCGAAGCCCTTCGCCGGAGAGAACCACTTCACGATTGCCGTAAGACGGCGCCCGGGGGGCGGAGCCTGTTCGACGGACGCAGGGCCGTGCGCCCCGCGCGCAGGCCCGCCGCTGCCTGTCTCGCCCGAGGACGCGGTCGAGGCATCGACTGCATGGATCCGCCAGACTTGCGGACCCTGCCGGCCCTCGACCACCTCGCAGGTGACGATCGCGCCCTCGGGAAGCGTGAGCCAGCCCGCACGGCCCACCGCCGATGCATGGCAGAAGACGTCGCGCGAGCCGTCCACGGGTGCGAGGAAGCCGAACCCCTTCACGGGGTCGTACCACTTGACCGCCGCAGTCACCTCTGCGCCGGGGGGCGTTCCTGAGCCGCTTACCTGCATCCTGACCGACCTGCCTTCGATGTGCTGCCGGACCCGCCGCGCGGCGGGGTATGTGGCGCTCTTTGAACACCGGCCACTCCCGACCGGGCGCCCATGATAACGACGGCCGGCGCGGGGCAACAGATTTGGTGTGCTCCCTGTCGGTGTGCTGCCCGGTGCATCCCGGTGGCGAGGCACCGGCGCCCGCCCGCCTGCCGGCCTCGCGCCCGGCGCGCTCGCCGACGCCGCTCCGGTGCTCGCACGCCAACGAGAGGCAGAGGATGGCCGTGACCGGGGCGGCGGGGGCGGGCTTCCGGAGAGAGGCCGCCCCGCCGCTTCCAACCATCCACCAGACGGAGGGCGTCATGCAGATCGGCGGCGTGCAGCGCGGCAATACCGAAACCTTCCTCGTCCATATATTCGGGCGCGGCCTCGAGGACGACCGCTACGTCGTCGAGCGCTTCCGCTCGGCGGCCGACGGCGCGATCACCCCCGTGCCGACCGCCGCGCCCCCCACGCGGGGGAAGAAAAGGCGCCGGCCCCGGCATACCGTCACCAGCTTGTCCAACGTCACGAAGATGCGGCCCGCGCGCGACGAGATCATCGTGTGCACCGCCGTCAATCTCGAAGACAGCGGCATCCAGCTGTGGGGTGAATTCAGTTGTGGCTTCCTGGCCCAGGGCAGGCATCGCTGAGCGGCGACTGCGGGGGCGTCCGGCCGGACCGTGTTTCTGCCGGACGCCCCCCGACTGCGCAGCATGGAAGGGAGGAGAACCAGCCGTGCCCTACAAGCATCGCGATGACGAACGCGCCTCCCGGCGACGGTGCTACCGGCGCCAGCGCGCAGAGCGGATCGCCGCGGGGTGCTGTACGAAGTGCGGACGCCGCGCCCCGGAGCCCGACCGCACCCTGTGTGCCGAATGCAACCGCAAGCGCCGCGCGGCCGACCGGGCGCGATACGCACGGGCCAGGGCCCAGGGCCTTCTCTACGGCGGCAAGTGTGCCGAGGCCCGCCGCAAAAATGCCCGCGCCACGTCGAAGCGCCGCTACGAGGCGCGCTCGGCAGCGGGTTTGTGTGCCAAATGTGGGTGCCGCCCTCCGGCAGAGGGACGCACCAGGTGCAAGGCCTGTCTCGCCCGCCGCAATGCGGCCGAGCGGGATCAGTGGAACCGTCGTCGCGCCAGCGGCGCCTGTGGAAAGTGCGGGGCGCCCTCCGGGGGCGCCGCGCGCTGCGGCACGTGCGCCGCCGCCCAGACCTACAACCCCGAGACGAAGAACGCAGCCGCAAGGCGCAGGTACTGGCGCCGCAGGGCCGTTTCGAGGTGTACGGAGTGCGGAGCATATTCGGCGGGGGCATCGCGCTGTGTCCCCTGCGCGCGGCGGTCCTACCTGCGCTCCGGCGAGCACCGCGGCTTGCCCACGGCACCTGCGAGCTTCCGGGTCGTGGTGATCGACACCGGCGAGGACCTGGGCTGCTGGGAGTCCGAAGCCGAACTGGCGGCCTGCCTCACCTTCTCCCGGCTCTCGCCGGAGGACGTCGAGATCGTGGGCGATGTGCCCGTCATAACCAGCATCACGGCCTGGACGTAGCAGACGCGGGGCACCGAGGCGGCGCCACCGCCAACGCCAGCCCCGCAGGCGCCGGTGCGGGCCGCGATGGCAGAGGTAGTGAAGAGCTTGGAAGAGGATGAACGGAGGGTGGATCGAGAAGAGGTCCCCAGGCCGTTCGTCAACCATCGTCATCAACCTGGAACTCAGGAGACAAGACAATGTTCGGACTCAATCAGGCTCAGCTCATCGGCCGGCTCGGCGCAGATGTCACCATCGCCAACCTCGCCTCCGGCGGCCGCGTCGCCAATATGTCGGTGGCGACCGACGAAAGTTTCATCGAGAAAAATTCCGGAAGCCGCGTGGAGAAGACCGAGTGGCACCGCGTCACCTCGTTCCAGCCCGGCCTCGTCGACATGCTGGAGCGGCACGCCAAGAAGGGGCGCCTCGTCTACGTCTCCGGCAAGCTGCAGACCAGGAAGTGGCGCAAGGAGGGCGAGGACTCCGACCGCTACTCCACCGAGATCATCCTCGTGCCGGGCTCGCGCATCCAGTTCCTGGATCGGCCCGTCGGCACCAACGGCAACACCGCCCAGGCAGCCAACGGCGAGGCGATGTCGGCCGACGAAGCACCCGTCGACGCGCCCGACCAGTTCTGAGCCGGCCCCTCCCTCCGGCTCACCGGGGGCCGACCCCGCGCCGCTCCCCGCGCGCGGGTCGGCCCCTTCGTCTTGCCAACCACCAGGACGCGGCGCGCCCCTGCGC
>JAPPNE010000035.1 GCA_028818775.1 Deltaproteobacteria bacterium
GTAATGTATGCCGGGCGCTTCGTGGAGACCGGCGCCATGGTCGAGGTCATCGACGCACCGCGGCACCCCTACACCATCGGGCTGCTCAACTCCACGGTCCATGCCGGCAGCGAGCGAGGCAAACTGGCGCCGATACCCGGCGCGCCTCCGGACCTGCTGGACATGCCTTCGGGCTGTGCCTTCGCGCCCCGTTGCCCGAGGGTCGTCGCGGCGTGCCGCGAGCGGGTGCCGGGCCTGGAGGAACTCGCCCCGGGCCGGTCGGCGCGCTGCCCGCGCACGGGGATGCCGGGTTGCTGAAAGAAACAAGACAGGCATTGAGGACGCTAACGGAGGAACATCATGGCAAACAACGTCGAAGGACCGCTCTACTACGAACGCATGGGACGCAAGGGGCCGGTCATGGCCTTCGTCCATCCCAACCCCATGGACCAGTCGTGCTGGATCTTCCAGATGGCGCACCTGTCCACGTGGTATCGGTGTATCAGCATCGACATTCCAGGGTACGGCCGCTCGCCCAAGGGGGCCGAGGGGCTCAGCATGGACGACATGGCCGCGGCGTGCTGGGAGGCCGTGGACGACGCGCTGCCGGGAGAGACCGCTATCCTCGTCGGATGTTCCACGGGTTCGGCCATCAGCCCCTTCATGTACCACCAGCGTCCTGACCGCACCGCCGCCATGATCCTGACGGGCACGGGCTACACTCCCGGCAAGGAGTTCGCGCAGCGGCGCATTGACGCCTACACCGCCCTGGGGGTCGACTACCGCTGGCGTTACACCTTCGAGGACCTGAGCCCTGCGTTCCGCGCGACGCCGCTGGCGCACTTCTTTGCCAACCTGTTCGCCGAACGCAACAAGTTCGCCGACGTGGCGACCATCATCCACCAGTTCCGCGCGCTGCAGACGCAGGAGCCCGAGGGGCATCACGCACACATCGCCTGCCCGGTCATCATCCTCACCGGCAGCGAGGACGGAGCCCATCCGACTGCTTTCGCGCTGCAGGAGCGTATCCCCGGCTGCGAGCTCAAGGTCCTGCCGGGCGCCGGCCATGCTTGCCAGATCGAGCAGCCCTGGCTCTTCGATCGCTTCATGATCGAGTTCCTGGACAAGCACGGGCTCTTCCCGGGGGATCCCAAACCGCTGGCGGGCGGCTTTTGAGGCGCGGGGGACCCAAGCGGCGGGGACTGTCCCGGTCCCGGTGCCACCCGCGCGGTGTTTGACCGGCGCGGCCGGCTGCCCTTATTCTGGCGGACATGTTCCTGCTGGGACCCTATCTGAGACGCGCCCACGCCCGCGCCGAGAGGCGCTGGGCGCGGGAGGTGGAGCGGTGCGTGACTGTGGACCATCTCCGCCAGGTGATGGAGAAACGCGTGCCCCCCATCGTCCGGGAATACTACCGCGGCGGCGCAGACGACGAGATCACCCTCCGGGACAATGTCGAGGCCTTTCGGCGGGAACGGTTCAAGCCGAGATCCGGCGTCCGGCTCGAATCGGTGGACATGCGCACCGAAATCCTCGGCCACGAAATCGAACTGCCCGTGATCGCCGGACCCATCGGCAGCCCCAGAATGATCTGGCCCCTGGGCGAAGCCGTCGCCGCCAGGGCCGTGGGCGAGGCCGGTACCATCTGCACGCTCTCGACGCTCACCGGCACCGACCTGGAGGAGGTCCGGGCCGCCACCGGGGGACCGTGCTGGTTTCAACTCTACCTGGTCGGGGGCGAGGAGGTGGCCGCGCGCGGCATCGCCAGGGCCAAGAGCGCCGGGTACTCCGCCATCGTTCTGACCATCGACACCGCGGTCCCCGGAAACCGTGCGCACCACGAATGGATGGGCGCCTCGCGCGCCATCAACGGGACCCCGGGCCAGAAGCTCGCGTTCGCGCCGCAGATGCTGCGGCACCTTTCGTGGCTCAAGAGCTACTACTCCGACGGCGGGATGATGCAGTTCCGCAACGTGATCCTGAAGGACGGCACACCCATGCCGTACACCGACATTGGCACACAACTCCGTGCTTCAGCCGTCACCTGGGAACATATACCGTGGGTCCGCGAGCACTGGGGCGATGCGCCGATCGTCATCAAGGGCGTCCAATGCGTCGAAGACGCCCGGCTCGCCGTCGAGCACGGCGCCGACGCCATCGTGGTCTCCAACCACGGCGGCCGGCAACTGGACCGCGTCTACCCCACCCTCTACATGCTGAAGGAGATCGCCCCGGCGCTGAAGGGTTCGAGCGTGAAGATCCTGCTGGATGGCGGCATCCGCTCCGGCGCCGACGTCGTCATCGCCCTGGCGCACGGCGCTCACGCCGTGCTCGCGGGACGCGCTTACACCTACGGTCTCGGCGCGGGGGGCCTCGCGGGTGTCCGCAAGGCGTTCTCGATCATGAGAAAGGAAATAGAAGACACCATGCGGCTCCTGGGCTGCGCTTCCATCCACGAACTGCGGGCGGACACCCACGTCCTTCCCCATCCCTTTGAAGCCCGTCCTTGAAGGCGATCGCGATTCGGCCGCGACAGCACCTGCCGGTTGCCCTCCGCGAATGCCGCTCCATTAAACCAGTTCGCGAAGCCGTCATCATTTTCGTGCATTCTCGGCGAATTTCACCAATCGGCAGTGGATACCGTTCACGAATCGCCAAGAATCCGCCAACCGTCCGCGTTGCGGCATTTGCGTCTGCTACAAAAATGTAACACAGTAACCTACGCTTCGTTATATGATCCTGCAATAAAGTCTGTTAAAATTCACCGCGATGCTCTCCTCCCCAAAGGCCAAGGGTTAACCAACATCGGAGGTTCTATGGGTAGGCCAAAGGAATTCGACGAACACGACGCGTTGATGAAAGCCATGCACTTGTTTTGGGTGCACGGCTACAAGGCCACCTCGATCCAGGATCTTGTAGACGGCATGGGCATAGGCCGTGGGAGCCTCTACGGTACATTCGGCGGCAAACGCTCTCTCTTCATGAGAGCGTTGCGCCACTACGACAGGGAGCGTGAGGAGCACTTGGCACAGCTTGCCGAGGAAATGGAGCCCCGCAAGGCCCTGCTGGCTACGTTCGAGGGGGTCGTAGACTCCGTGCTGACCAACGGTGGACGCGACGGATGCTTCCTCGTCAACACCGCTCTCGAGCTGGCGGCGCACGACG
Source organism: Deltaproteobacteria bacterium (assembly GCA_028818775.1). NCBI lineage: Bacteria > Pseudomonadati > Myxococcota > Myxococcia > Deltaproteobacteria bacterium. The sequence goes on from JAPPNE010000035.1 coordinate 3,145, forward strand.
CGGAGATTGCCTCCGTTGTCGCGAGTGCATTCGCGGATTCCGAGGGCTTCTTCCGCATGATGATCGAGCGCGGGCAAGCCTCCAGTGCGATCCCGCGCGACGTGGACGCCCCTGCCACCGCCCGAGCACTGCTGACGCTGTTGCTGGGCTTGTTCGTGCTTTCGAGGAGCCGCCCGGAAACCGTATTGCTGCGGTCCGTCGTGCAGCAGGCGGACGCCTTGATCCACGGCGCCAACTGAACGACCTCCCTCCGCCGAGACAAAACGACACCTCCAGCCCGAAACGCCCCACGGCCGGCAGGCCAACCCGCCCTGCTCACGACCGCGCGGTCGCGCGCGCCGCTTCCTCCATCAGCTCCTCGGGCAAGTCGTCGAATGACGTATAGTTGAGTGCATAAAGCCGCGCGTACAAGCCTTTTCGCGCGATCAACTCGTGGTGCGTGCCGGTTTCCACGATGCGCCCTTCCTGCAGCACGATGATGCGGTCCACGTCGCGCACGGTGGCAAGCCGGTGGGCGATGACGATGCCGGTGCGCCCTTCCAGGAGCGCGGTCAGGCCGATCTGGATCTGCCGTTCGGTATAGGAATCGATGTTGGCGGTGGCTTCGTCCAGCACGAGCACTCGGGCGTCCGCCACCAAGGCGCGGGCAAAGCTCAGGAGCTGGCGCTGTCCCAACGACAGGTTGCCGCCTCCCTGGTCCAGCACGGTGTCGTACCCGTCCGGCCAGCGCATGATGAAGTCATGGGCGCCGACGATCCGGGCCGCCCGCTCGACGTCCCGGTCGGTGGCGCCGGTGGTGCGGAAGCGGATGTTCTCCCGGATCGTGCCGGTGAACAGGAAGGGGTCCTGCAGCACCATGGCGATATGCCGGCCCAGGGACGCCGCCGCGTAGTCGCGGACGTCGCGCCCGTCGAGCAGGATGGCCCCCTCCCACACGTCGTAGAAGCGGTGCAGCAGCGCCGTGGTGCTGGTCTTGCCGGAGCCCGTGGGCCCCACCAGCGCCACGGTCTCACCGGGCTCGATGGTGAAGTTGAGGTCCTTGAGCACCGGCTGGTTCTTCTCGTAGCCGAAGGTGACGCCGCGAAATTCGATGCGGCCCTCGACGTTTTCCGGCGCGATGGCGTCGGGCCGGTCGTTGATGGCCAGCGGCACGTCCAGCACCTCGAAGATGCGCTGGCCCGAGGCCATGGCCCGCTGCATGACGCTGTACTGGATGGTGAGGGAGCGGATGGGGTCGAAGAACCGCTGCACGTAGAACAGGAAGGCGACCATCACGCCGATGTCCAGGGCGTCGTCGAGCACCAGTGCGCCGCCCACGACGATGACCACGCCCCAGGCCGCACCGGTAAGCGTATCGACGATGGGCACCATGACCTGGGCGTATTGCGCCGAGCGCAGGTGGGCGTTCAGGTTCTCCGTGGCCTTCTCGTCGTAGAGCTCGAAGTTGACGGTCTCGCGCCGCATCCCCTGGACCGTGCGCACCGCGTGAATGCCCTCGGCCAGAGCGCCGTTGGCGATGGAGTTGGTCTCCCGCGCGCGGCGGAAGGCGGCGCGCGCCCGCGGCAGCCATATCAGCCGCACGAACAACAGTACCGGCACCACCGAGAGCGTCAGCAGCCCGAGCTGGAAGTCGAGCCACAGCATGATGCCGACGATGCCGAACAGCAGCACCAAGTCTCCCAGGGCGGTGATGGAGTTCTCCAGAAACTCCTGGAGCGAATACACGTCGCCCTGCAGGCGCGACATCATGCGGCCCACCTCGGTCTTGTCCATGAAGGCCATGGCGACGTACTGGAGATGGACGAACATGGCCCGGCGCAGGTCGAAGATGACCTCCTCCCCGGTGCGGCTCACGATCCAGTCCTGGACGTAACTGGCGCCGTAGTTGAGCAGGATCGCCACGAAAAAGGCCAGCACCACCAGCCACAGGAGGGAAGCGTCCCCGCCCGCGGGAATGATGGCGTGGTCGATGGCGTGGCGGATGATCAGGGGAATCGCCAACTGCGCGCCGGTGAAGAGCAGCAGCGCGGCCATGGCGGTATAGAGGCGCCGCCGGTAGGGGTAGACGTAGGCAAAGAAGCGCCGGATGACGTGCCGGTCGAAGGCGGCGCCGAACATCTCCTCGTCGCGGCTGATCTGCGAGCCCACCACGGCCCGCGGCGGACGCTCCCTGCCGCCCCAGGCCTTCGGCGGGGTCATGTGTCGCTTGCCTCCCGCACCCCGGCTTCCGCCGCGAGATCGACGACGTCCTGGAGCGGGCCGTCGAGGGTCTGCAGGGCGAACAGCGCCGCGTACCGGCCGCGCAGGGCCACCAGCTCATCGTGGGTGCCGCGCTCCACGATCCTTCCGTTCTCGATGAAGAGGATCTCGTCGGCATGGCGCAGCGCCCCGAGACGGTGCGATACGATCAGCGTCGCGCAGTTGGCGGTGTGTTCCCCGAGCGCTTCGCGAATGCGCTGCTCGGTGCCGGCGTCGATGGCCGCCATGGAATCGTCGAGCACCAGCACCGCGGGGCGGAGCATGGCGGTGCGCGCGATGGCCACCCGCTGCTTCTGGCCGCCGGAAAGCGACACGCCGCGTTCTCCCACCAACGTCTCGTACCGCTCCGGCAACTGGTCGATGAACCCGTCGATCTGGGCGGTGGCGGCGGACCCCTCGATGGCCGCGTCATCCGCCCACGGATCGCCGTAGGCGATGTTGTTCTCCAGCGACGAGGTGAACAGGAACGGGTCCTGCTGCACCACGCGCACGGCGCGGCGCAGGGACTCGAGGGTGACGTCGCGGATGTCCTGGCCGTCCACGGTGATGCGCCCGCCGGTGACGTCGTAGTAGCGCGGCAGCAGGTGCGCGATGGTGGACTTGCCGCTGCCGGGGGGGCCGACGATGCCCAGGGTCCTGCCCCGTTCCACCCGGAACGAAACCCGCTCCAGGATCGGCGGCGAACCCTCCCCGGGATAGGCAAAGGAGACGTCCTCGAACTCCAGGACTCCGCCGGTGACCTCCAGGGGCCTCGCGTCCTCGCGGTCCCGGATCGGCGCCGCGAGATCCAGCACGGCGAACAGCCGCGAGCCGCAGGTGGAAGCGCGCGCGAACGCGTTCACCACCATGCCGAGCTGCCGCACCGGCTGCTGGAGAATGGTCATGAAGGTGAGAAACTCGGTCAGCGTGCCCACTGTCATGTAGCCGTTGATCACCCGCGACCCGCCCACCCACAGCACCAGTCCCATGGCGGCGAAGAAGGCGAAGTTCATGGCGGTGGTGGAGGAGACCCGCGTGCGGATGCGCCGTTCCGCCAGTGCCAGCGCGTGGTCCGAGGCGCCCTGGTACTTGTCCAGCTCGTAGGGCTCGGCGCCGAAGGCGCGCACCACCCGGATGCCGGTGAGGTTCTCGTCCATGATACGGCCCAGCACCCCCATCCGCTCCTGGAGCGCGAACCACATCTCGCGCAGTTTCAGCCGAACGGTGGTGGAGCGCCATGCCACGAACGGCACGAAGCTCAGGCTCAGGAAGCCGAGGAACAGGTCCGTGGACAGCAGCCGGTAGGCGCCCACGCCGACGAGGATCACGAACAGCAAGACCCGCAGCACCCCCATGTTCATGAAGGACCGCACCCCTTCCAGGTCGAGCATGCCGCGGGTGATCAGCTCGCCCGTGTGCACGCGGTCGTGGAAGGAGAAGTTCAGGTACTGGAGCTTGTCGTAGAACGCCATCCGGAGCTGGTAGGCGAGGTGGTGCCCCAGGGTCTCGCCGCAGTAGTTGTGGGTGAGGGTGAAAAGGCCGCGCAGGGTCGAGACCCCCAGCAGCATCAACGCGGTGCCGTAGAGGTAGTCGAGCGCCGCCTCGTCCGACACCGCCCCGCTCTCCAGCAACCCGACGGCGCCGTCGACGGCGTCCCCGAGGTACTGGGGGATCATGAGCTGGAAGGTCGCCGCGATGACGGTGGCCACCGCACCCAGGACGAGCCTGAACCGCTGCCGCGCCGCGAGCTTGAAGATGCGCCACAGGACCGCGAGGTCGTCGGTGGCGTCGCGGTCCTTGTCGATGTCCATGCCGGCGTACGCGCGTGCGTACACCTTCTTTTCGGGCGGCCGGTCCGCGCCGTTGCCGGAAGCCGCCCCGTTCGGCTGGGTGTCCATCGTGGCCATCTGTGAAGACGAGGCGCGCCGGTTCCCTCCTCCGAAACCCGCGACGCCGCCGTATCCGCTCAAACGTTGTTCAAGATAGTTCCTGCGCGTGCCGCGGTCAAACCGGCGTTCCCGGCAAGCCTAAAGTAACCGGTCCACCACCATCATCACCACCGCGAGCACGACCACGCCCACCACCACCGTCTGGAGCCGGCGCGGCTCCATCCGCTTGCACAGGGCGGCGCCGTAGTGAACCCCCGCGAGCGATCCCACGGACATGAACGCGGCCGCGGCGAGATCCACGTCCTGTGCGCCCTGTCCCCGGCCGATGAAGGCGTAGAGCGTGGACATGACCGTCATCAGCAGCACCGCGACGAAGATCGACGTACCCACGTAGCGCGACGTCTCCCGGTAGAACAGCAGCAGCGACGGGATGATCAGGATGCCGCCCCCGACCGAAGTCATGCCCATCACCGCCCCCACGAGGAAAAGGCACGGGAACTTCACCACCGCGCCGCGCCGGGACGAGAGGAAACGCGTATCCAACCGGTTGTAGTCGAAGAGCAGCGCCACCAGCGCGAAGCTGATGGACGCCATCACCATGTAGCTGACGATCTCCTGGAGCATCTCGACCCCGCTCGGAGAGAGCGAGACCCGGCTCCATTTCACCGCCAGGGCGCCCACCAGCACCCCGGGCACGGCCGCCAGGAAGAACCGGATGCCCACTTCGAGGTTCAGGGTCCCTTGCCGGTAGTGCCGGAAGCCGGCCCAGATCTTGGTGAGAACGCCGTAGAGCCCGGCCGTCCCCACCGCCGCGATGGGCTCCAGCTTGACGACCAGCAGCAGGAACGGGACCGTCAGCACGCCGCCGCCGATGCCCGTCAGCCCAATGAGAAAGCCCAACACAACGCCGGAAAGGAGGAGCAGGATGACGTCGGAGAGGATGATCTCGGGCATGGTGGTTTCTGCCGCACGCCTCAGCGAAACCCACGGACCAATCGGCAGGGGTGATGTCGTCGGAAGCGGGATCGGGGGTGGGATTCCCTACACTCTTAACGCATGCGCCTCGGTCGTGTCCAGGACGACCCGGTCGAGTGCGGCATCGTCCTGGACTTGACGAAGGGCTTGAGACCAACGCGGTGCGGGCCGCATGTTGACAGGTTCCTTCGGCAAGGGTACGAACTGCCCAGAACTCGGGCCGGCCCAATGGATTACGGCGTATTCGATCATCTCGACCGCGGCGACCTGCCGCTGACGGAGTACTACGAGGCGCGACTCCGGCTCGTGGAGGCGTACGATCGGGAGGGATTCTACGCCTACCACCTGGCAGAGCACCACTCGACGCCGCTCGGCATGGCGCCGTCGCCGAGCGTCTTCCTGGCCGCTGTCGCGCAGCGCACCCGGCGGCTCCGCTTCGGCCCCATGGTCTACGCGCTGCCGCTGTACCATCCCATCCGGCTGATCGAGGAGATCTGCATGCTCGACCAGATGAGCGGCGGGCGGCTCGACATCGGCTTCGGGCGCGGTGCGTCCCCCATCGAGCTGGCGGCGTACGGCCAGGATCCCAAGCAGGCCCAGCGCGTCTACGCGGAGGGCGTCGACCTCATCCTCCAAGGACTCACACGGAAGACTCTCGACTTCGCCGGGGAGTTCTTCACCTTCAGGGACGTACCCATGGAGCTCGAACCGTTGCAGCGGCCCCATCCGCCGCTGTGGTACGGCGTCCACTCCACGGAGAGCGCCGAACGGGCCGCCCGCCGCCGGCTCAACATCGTGAGCCTGGACCCGGCGCAGCCCACCCGTACCTTCACCGACCGGTTCCGCGAGGTCTGGAACGAACTCCACGGGAACGGTGCGGACCTGCCCAAGATCGGGTTGGGCCGCTTCATCGTCGTGGCCGACGACGATGAAACCGCCCTGCGCATCGCGCGGCGCGCCTACCCCGTGTGGCACCGGAGCTTCACCTACCTGTTCCGCCTCCGGGGCAGTTCTCCCAACCACCCGCGCCCGCCCGACTTCGACGGCGCCATCGCTTCCGGCCAAGGCGTTGCCGGCGCCCCGGACACGGTGAAGACCCTCCTCCGCGCGCAACTCCGAGGCGCCGGCGCCAACTACTTCATCGGCCAGTTCGCCTTCGGCGACATCTCCCTCGACGAAGCCCTCCGCTCCGTGGACCTGTTCGCCGAACACGTCGCGCCGGGCCTGGACTGACCGGGCCACAAGTCCAAGATCTGACCCTGTCGCTGGTAACCTCAGGATTCAGAAGAGGATTTCCCAACACTCCTCAAGCGAAGCGACGCCCACGAGCTCCGGCTGTTCGACATGCGGCAACTGCCGGCAGTTCCCCTGCGGCAGGATGCACCTGCGGAAGCCGAGCTTGCCCGCTTCCGCCACCCGCGCCTCGGCCCGCGTCACGGTGCGGATCTCCCCGGCCAGTCCCAGCTCTCCGACGAAGACGGCGTGCGGGTCCAGAGGCCGGTCCAGCGCGCTCGACGCCACTCCCGCCGCGATCCCCAGGTCCACCGCGGGTTCCGACACGCTGACACCGCCGGCGACGTTGATGAACACATCCTTGTCGTAGAAGTTCATCCCCTTGCGCTTCTCCAGGATGGCGAGGATCAGCGCCACCCGGTTGGTGTCGACGCCGATGCACGTGCGCCTGGGAAGGTTCAGGTAGGACCGCGTCACCAGCGACTGGATCTCCACCAGGATCGGGCGCGTACCCTCCATGCTCGGCACCACCACCGAGCCGGACCCGCCCAGGGGGCGCTCGGAGAGGAAGATCTGCGAGGGGTTGGGCACCTCGCGAAGCCCCGCCTCCTGCATCTCGAACACGCCGATCTCGTTGGTGGAGCCGAAGCGGTTCTTCACCGCGCGCAGGATGCGGAAGCTGTGGCCGCGTTCGCCCTCGAAATAGAGCACCGTGTCCACCATGTGCTCCAGGACGCGCGGGCCGGCGATGGCCCCGTCCTTGGTCACGTGCCCCACCAGGAAAGTGCCAACGCCGCTCTTCTTGGCCAGGGAGATCAGCGCGCTGGAACATTCCCGGACCTGTCCGATGCTTCCGGGCGCCGAAGGGATGGCCGAGGTGTGCACCGTCTGGATGGAGTCCACCACCAGCACCGCGGGGTTGACCGCCTTGACCTGTTCCAGGATGCGCTCCAGCGAGGTCTCACTCAGCACCAGCAGGCTTGAAGCGCCCAGGGCGATCCGCCGGGCGCGCATCTTGACCTGCTGCTCGGATTCCTCGCCCGAGACGTAGAGGCAGGGGGAACCGTCCCGGCTCAGGGCCGCCACCGCCTGGAGCAGCAGCGTCGACTTGCCGATGCCGGGGTCGCCGCCGATGAGCACCGCCGAGCCGTCCACCAGCCCGCCGCCGAGCACCCGGTCGAACTCCTCGATGCCGGAACGCATGCGCCGGTCCGTGTCCGCCGTCACCGCGTCGATGGGCGACGGCGCGTGCGCCGGCCCGGCCTCGCCGCCGCGCGCACCCGGCTCCACCGTGACCGCTTCCTCCACCAGCGAGTTCCACTGCCCGCAGTCCGGACACCGCCCGAGCCACTTGGGCGACTGGAAACCGCAGTTCTGACACTCGTAGACGACCCGCGCTCGCGCCATGCACCACTCCCTTCCGTGCGGCTGTTCATCATAGGGTGGACGCAAGACGAATGCCAATGTTTCAATTGCTCGCGGTTTCCCCGGACTGTTACCATGGGAGTGTCCCATGGCCGCCTACCTCCACATCGACATGGACTCCTTCTACGTCTCCGTGGAACGGGTCCTGGACCCGTCTCTGGAAGGCAAGCCGGTGATGGTCGGAGGCGCCGGCCGCGGGGTGGTGACTTCGGCGTCCTACGAGGCGCGCCAGTACGGAGTGCGCTCCGCCATGCCCGGCTTCCAGGCACGCCGGCTCTGCCCCGACGGCATCTTCGTGCCCGGCCGGCGCGGGGTCTACAGCGAGTTTTCCAAGAAGGTGTTCGACCTGCTGCGCTCGTTCTCGCCGGACGTGCGCGCGTACTCCATCGACGAGGGGCTCGTCAATCTCACCGGTACCGAGAAGCTGATGGGCCATCCCGTGGGCACGGCGCACGAGATCATCGGGCGCATCCGGCAGGAGCTGGGGCTGCCGTCGTCCGGCGGCCTCGCCACGCACCCGACCCTGGCCAAGATCGCCGCCACCGCCGTGAAGCCCCGCGGCCTGCTCTACGTGCCGCCCGGCTCCGAGGAGCGTTTCCTGGGGCCGCTGGACGTGTCGGTCATCCCCGGCGTCGGCCCCAAGACGCACCGCGAACTGGTGAGCCGCGGCGTCGCCACGGTGGCCCAGCTTCTTGCCCATCCCCGCCTGGGCAAGCGCTACCTGAACCTGGAGCGGGGGGGCGACGCCCATCACGCACACGAGCACTCGATCGGAAGCGAGACCACGCTGTGGCAGCCGCTCACGGAGCCCGCGGCCATGGAGCAGGTGCTGGGCGGGCTCGTGGGCGATGTGGCCGCCAGACTGCGCCGCCAGAGCAGCCGCGCCCGGCGCATCACCGTCAAGATCCGCTATTCCGACTTCAAGACCATCACCCGGTCGCGCACCCTGAAGGCGCCCACCTGCTTCGACGTGGACATCCTCAAGGTGGCCTGTGAGTTGCTCGCGGGGAACCTCACGCCGGGCAGACCCGTACGCCTCCTCGGCATCAGCACGAGCGGCATCACCACCGAAGGCTGGCAGGACTCGATCTTCGACTACCGCGAGCGCGCCTCCATGGACAAGCTCTACAAGGGGATCGACACACTACAGGACAAGTACGGCAAGGGGACCGTAACGCTGGGGGCGGGGAAGCGCCGCTCGGATTAGCCTCTTGCGATCTTCCGTCATTCCCGCGGAACAGGCTGTGTCAGAACTCCGCTCGGGCAAGAAAGGACACCCACGCCCGAAACGTCATTCCCGCGGAAGCGGGAATCCAGGGGTGGAGAGGAACCGATAGAGCAACCATGACCGACACATCATCACAACACCCGTTCCTCGCCGCCTGCCGGCGCGTCAAGACCCCCTACACTCCCGTGTGGCTCATGCGCCAAGCCGGACGTTACATGAAGGAGTACCGCGACGTAAGGGCCAAGGTCGGCTTCCTGGAACTCTGCAAGACGCCCGACCTCGTCGCCGAAGTGACGGTGACGCCGGTGGAGCGTCTCGACGTGGACGCCGCCATCCTGTTCGCCGATATCCTCCTGCTGTTGGAGCCCATGGGCGTCGGGCTGGAGTACGCCACCGGCGGACCGGTGATCGAGCGGCCGGTGAGGACCGGCGCGGACCTCGACGCGCTGCGCGACCCGGTCCCCGAGGAGTCCCTGGCCTACGTCTACGCCGCCGTCCGCAGCACCCGTGTCGCGCTGGCCGGGCGCGTGCCCCTGATCGGCTTCTGCGGCGCCCCGTTCACGCTGGCCTCGTACCTGATCGAAGGGGGTGCCTCGCGCAACTACATCCACACCAAGCGGCTGTTCCAGACCGACCCCGGCGCCTGGAGAGCGCTCATGGACCGGCTCGTGGACGCCACCGTGTCCTACGTCAACGCCCAGATCGAGGCCGGCATCGAGGCCCTCCAGGTGTTCGATAGCTGGGTGGGCTGCATGGCGCCCGGCGACTACCGGGAATACGTGCTGCCGCACATGCGCCGGCTGATGGCGGCGGTCACCCCCGGCGTCCCGGTCATCCACTTCGGCACCGCCACCAGTGGCCTATTGGAGCTCATGCGCGAGGCCGGCAGCGACGTGATGGGCGTGGACTGGCGCGTGGACCTGGACGAGGCCTGGAGCCGCGTGGGCCACGACGTCGCCATCCAGGGCAACCTCGACCCGGTAGCCCTGTTCGGCCCCCCCGCCGAGATCCGTCGCCGCGTCAAGGACATCCTCCAACGCGCCGAAGGCCGCCCCGGCCACATCTTCAACCTCGGCCACGGCATACTGCCGGAGACCCCGGTGGACCACGTCCGGGCCATGGTGGACGCAGTGCACGAGCTCAGCGGATAGAGCCAAAACTGTAATCGATTCGGTTGACTTCGCCGCTGAACCCAAGATCTGACCCGCGAATGCGCCGGAAATGAGCAAGCACGTCATCGTCATCGGCGGAGGCATATCGGGTCTGGCCGCCGCGCACCGGCTGACGGAATTGAGCCGCGCCGGCCCGTTGGAACTGAAGGTCACGCTGCTGGAGGCGTCCGACCGGCTCGGCGGCGTCATTGCCACCGAGCATACAGACGATCTTCTCCTGGAACTCGGCCCCGATTCCTACATCACCGACAAGCCCGCCGCATTGCGCCTCTGTGAGCGTCTGGGCCTCACCGACCGCCTCATCGCACCGCAACACGCGGACGGGCTGAAGCTCTACACCGTCCACCGCGGCCGTCTGGAGCCACTCCCGGAAGGGTTCCTGCTGATGGCCCCGACCCGCGTGGGCTCGGTGCTGCGCAGCCCGCTGTTCTCCTGGGGCGGCAAGCTGCGCATGGGGCTGGAGCCCCTCATCCCCAGGCGCTCGGGCGACGGCGACGAGAGCCTCGCATCGTTCGTGCGCCGCCGGCTGGGCCGGGAAGTCCTGGAGCGTGTCGCGCAGCCCCTCATCGGCGGCATCTACGCCTCGGACCCCGAGCACCTCAGCCTCGCCGCCACCATGCCCCGGTTCCCGGAAATGGAGCGCAACCACGGCAGCGTCATTCTCGGGAGCCGCCAAGCGCAGAAACGCCGCGCACAGTCCACCAGCGAGACCGGCGCCCGCTGGAGCCTGTTCGTCAGCATCGACGGCGGCATGGAAGTGCTGGTGCGCAGCATCGAGGAAGCCCTCGGCCCCGGGGTGGTGCGGCTTGGGGAGGCGGTCCGGGAGCTGTCCTGGGACGCGGCCGCAGGCCGCTGGCGCGTCGCCACCGAGCGGGCCGGTTCGGATCAAAGTTCCAGCGGACTGGAAGCCGACGCCGTCATCTGCACCCTGCCGGCAGGTATCGCCGCGAAAACCCTGACAGCACTGGACCCCGAGTTGGCCAAGGAGCTCAACGCGATTCCCTTCTCGTCCACCGCCACTGTCAACCTCGCATACCGCCGCGACGATATCGCCCATCCCCTGGACGGCTACGGCTTCGTGGTCCCTCATGTGGAGGAGCGGAAGATCATGGCCTGCACGTTCAGCAGCGTGAAGTACGCTGGCCGTGCTCCGGAAGACGTCGCCCTGTTGCGCTGCTTCGTCGGTAGCGCCCTGCAACCCCACCTGCTCGACCAGTCGGACGAATCAATGGAGGCCCAGGTGCACGACGACCTGACCGCCCTCCTCGGAATGTCCAGCGAACCAATTCTCCGCCGCACCACCCGCTATCCGGACTGCATGCCCCAGTACAACGTCGGCCACTTGGCACGCGTGGAGAGAATCGACAGCAAACTTAGGCACTTTCCCACCCTCGCCCTCGCCGGCAAGAGCTATCGGGGCGTCGGCATTGCCGACTGCATTACGAGCGGCGAAACGGCAGCGGTGACGATTGTGGAGAAGCTTCCACACGAGGCGTGATCAAGGACTTCCCTCGACATTTCCGTACCCAAGATGTCACTTTGGCGTTGCCGTTTTCTTCGACAAGAGAATTTTTGCCAAAAATTCCATTGCCAAACCGCGGTTTCCATCCAGGGGGAGGGATGCCGCGACGCCACTGCTGATACGGGATGCAGTCCGTGGAATCAGCCGTCACCGATCCTCTGCCTGCTCAACGTCGGTTCATACAGCATCTGAATCACCACCCCATCCGGGTCCGCGCAGTAGAACGAGGCGCTGCCGTCGCGGTGGCGCTTGAACGGCTTGATGATGGTGACCTGCTGGGCGCGGAACTCGGCTTCCAGTTCCTGGACACGGTCGATGTCGGAGACGATGAAGCCCAGATGGTCCAGGGAGGAGGTGGCGGCGTTGGGGGCGCGACCTTCGGGGCTTTCGTGGAGGGCGAGGTTGTCGGGGCCGGAGCTCAGGTAGGCGTTCTGGGGATCGGGCTGCCAGACGACCTCCATGCCCAGGACGTTCTGGTAAAAGATTTTGGAGCGTTCCACGTCCTTGACGTTGAGGGCGATGTGGCGCATTCCCATGAGGCCGCTGAGCGCCTTGGGCATGGTTTCGTCCTTGCTGGAGTTGGTACGAGGCCGGCGCGTGGCCGGCCTCGCTTGTGGAACTTAGTCGGACGGCGCCTTAGCTGCCGAGGGCGTCCTGGATGGCGCGGGCGGTGTTGAGCCGGGCCAGGTGGGCGCGGAACTCGCCGGACGCGTGGATGTCGTCGAGAGCGTCGACGCCGTCGGCCACCCCCGCCGCGGCCGCGGTGATGTTGTCGGCGCTCAGCGCCTTGCCCTTGAGCTGGTCCTCCACCGCGGTGGCGCGGAAGGGCGCACCGCCGAGGCCGGTGACACCGATGCCGATGTCGGTGCAGGTGTCGCCGTCGGTCCGCAGGCACACGGCGATGCCGACGATGGCGAAGCCCGAGGCCTTCTGCTTGACCTTGCGATAGGCGGCGCGGGTGCCGGCGGCGGCCGCGGGGACGCTCACCCCGGTCAGGATCTCGTTGGCCTCGATGGCGCTGGTCAGGGGGCCGAGGAAGAAGTCCCCGGCGGCCACCGAGCGAGAGCCGCCGCTGCTCGTCAGCGTCACCTCGGCGCCCGCGGCCAACAGCGCCGCGGGCCAGTCCGCGGCCGGGTCCGCGTGGACCACGCTGCCGCCGATGGTGCCGCGGTTGCGCACCTGGGGGTCGCCGATGCTGCCGGCCACCTTGGCCAGCAGCGCGCAGTTCTCGTTGACCTCGCTCGACGTCTCCACCTGGTGATGGGTCACCAGCGCGCCGATGTGCAGCGTGCCGCCGTCCACCTGGATCCGCCGCAGGGAGTCTAGCCGCTTGAGGTCGATGACCACTCCTGGCTGGGCCAGCCTGAGCTTCATCATCGGCAACAGGCTGTGTCCCCCGGCCATCACCTTGGCGTTGTCGCCGGCCTCCGCCAGACTGGCGGCCGCGGCCTCGAGGCTGTCCGGAACGATATAGTCGAAGGCTGCTGGTATCATGATCGGCTCTCGCTATCTTCTCGTTTCGTAACGTGTCACTTGTTGCCGCCCTGGCACAGGCGCCAGATCTTCTCGGGCTTTAGCGGCATGTCGATGTGGGTGACCCCGAACGGGGCCAGCGCATCCACCACGGCGTTGACGATGGAGGGCGTGGAGCCGATGGTACCGGCCTCGCCCACTCCCTTGACCCCCATGGGGTTCACCGGCGACGGGGTCTCCGTGCGGTCGAACTCCAGTTGCGGCAGGTCTTCGGCCCGGGCCACGGCGTAATCCATCAGGCTGCCGGTGACGAGCTGGCCGTCCTCGTCGTAGACCACCTCTTCCAGGAGCGCCTGTCCCAGCCCCTGGGCGATGCCGCCCTGCACCTGGCCGTCGACGATCATCGGGTTGATGACCTTGCCGCAGTCGTCCACCGCCACGTATTTCTTGATCTCGATCTCGCCGCTCTGGGTGTCCACCTCCACAACGCAGATGTGCGTGCCGAAGGGGAACGTGAAGTTCGACGGCTCGAACACCGAGGTGGCCTGAAGCCCCGGCTCCATGCCGGCCGGCAGCTTGGTGGCCACGTGGGCCTGGAGGGCGACCTCCTGGATGGTGATGCCCTTGTCGGGCACGCCCTTGACCGTGAACTTGCCGTCCTCGAACTCCAGGTCGTCGGTGCTGCACTCCAGCACGTTGGCGGCGATGGCCTCGGCCTTCTCCCGCACCTTCTGGGTCGCCATGTACACCGCGGTGCCGCCCACGGAGATGCCGCGGCTGCCGAAGGTGCCGATGCCGTTGGGCACCACGGCGGTGTCGCCGTGCAGTACGGCCACGTCCTCGATGGGGACGCCGAGATCGTCGGAGACGATCTGCGCGAAGGTGGTCTCCTCACCCTGGCCGTGGGGCGAGACGCCCGTCAGCACGGTGGCCTTGCCGGTGAAGTCCATGCGCACGGTGCCGCTCTCCCAGCCGCCCGCCGGCAGCGCCGCGGAAGGACCCATGGCGCAGATCTCCACGTAGGTGGAGAAGCCGATGCCCATGTAGCGGCCTTCCGCCCGGAGCCGCTGCTGCTCGGCGCGGAGGTCCTGGTAGCCCACCATCTCCAGCGCCCGGTCCAGCGCCGCCTGGTAGTTGCCGCTGTCGTAGGCGAGCCCGGTGGCCACCTGCAGCGGGAAGTCGGCAGGCTGCGCGAAGTTCTTGCGGCGCAGCTCCACGGGGTCCATGTCCAACTCGCGCGCGATGAGGTCCATGGTGCGCTCGATCACCAGGGTGGCTTCCGGCCGGCCGGCGCCGCGGTAGGCGTCGGTGGCGACCTTGTTGGTGAAGCCGCCGGTGGACGTGAACTTCAGGGTGGGGATCTTGTAGGAGCCGCTGATCATCAGGCCGGTGAGCGGCGGCATCCCCGGCGTGAGTAGCTGGTGGTAGGCGCCGGTGTCCAGCAGGCTGTCGTAGGTGACGCCCAGGATGGTGCCGTCCTTCTTCACGGCGGCTTCCACGGTGCCCACCTGTCCGCGTCCGTGGATCGTCGCCTGGATGTTCTCGCGCCGTCCCTCGATCCACTTCACCGTGCCCTTGAGCTTCATGGCCAGGTGGGCGAGCAGACCCTCTTCCCGGTAGACGTTGAGCTTGCAGCCGAAGCCGCCGCCCACCTCCGGGGCGATGATGCGGATGCGGTGTTCCGGGAAGTTGAGCATCAGCGCCAGCATGGCCCGGAGGAGATGCGGGATCTGGGTCGAGCTCCAGACGGTCAACTCGTCCTCGCCCGGGAAGTAGCGCGCCACCACGCCGCGGGTCTCCACCGGGATCGGCGCCAGCCGCTGGTGGATGAACTTCTGCTTGACGATGACGTCCGCCTCGGCGCGGGCCTTGTCCATGTCCCCGGTGCCGCACTCGAAGGTGAAGGCCTGGTTGCTGTCCCACTGGGAATGGACCAGAGGCGAACCCGGCTCCAGGGCCTTCTCCAGGTCCGAGACCGCCGGCAGCGGCTCGTAGTCCACCTCGATGAGGTCGAGGGCGTCCCGGGCCGTGTACGAGTCGCCGGCCACCGCCACGGCCACCGGCTCCCCGACGTAGCGTACCTCGCCCTGGGCCAGCACCGGGTGCGGCGGCGTGCGCAGCGTCGGATTGGCCGCCGCGCAGGGCACCGAGCCCACGCTGTCGCCGATGTCCGCCCCGGTGACGACGGTGACGACGCCGGGCAACGCCTGGGCCGCGTCCGTGTTGATGCCGTTGATGCGGGCGTGGGCGTGGGGGCTCCGCAGGATGGCCGCGTGCATCACGTCGGCCATGCGGAGATCGTCCACGTAGTGCGACAGCCCCTGCACCAAGCGGGGGTCCTCGCGCCGCTTTACCTTGGTTCCTACGAGCTTGCTTACAGGCATGGCTTATGTCCCAGCTTTCATTTGTTCGGCGGCCTGCTGCACCGCGTCGACGATGTGCTTGTACCCGGTGCACCGGCAGATGTTGCCTTCGAGGCCGCGGCGGATCTCCTCCTCCGACGGGCTCGGCTTCTCCTGCAGGAGCTGCCGCGTGGCCATGATCATGCCCGGCGTGCAGAAGCCGCACTGTAGCCCGTGGCAGTCCCAGAACGCCTCCTGTATCGGATGAAGCCCTTCGTCGGTGGCGAGCGATTCGATGGTCCGGACGTCGCAGCCGTCCGCCTGAACCGCCAGCAGGGTACAGGACTTCACCGCCGCGCCGTCCACCATGACGGTGCAGGCGCCGCACAGGCTCGTCTCGCAACCGATGTGGGTCCCCGTGAGACCCAGCACGTCCCGCAGGTAGTGCACCAGCAACAGGCGCGGCTGGACTTCGTCCGTCCGGCTGACGCCGTTGACTCGAACCTGAATCTTGGTTGTGTTGCTCATGGTCCTCCGTCCTCAGTGGACCGCGAATATACTATTCCGCCAAACCGCAGGTCAACAAGAAATGGGCCTTGGCCGGCCGTCCTTGACGATTCGCCAACGCATGTGACAGATTCCTCGCGGCTGAACACGAACCAAAGACCGGAGGACAAACATGAAGGTATTCATCACCGGGGCCGGCATGCTCGGATGCCACACGGCCAGGGAACTGGTGCGGGCGCGCCACTCGGTCCACATCTACGACCTGAACCCGGACCCCGCCTACGTAGCGGCCATCGCCGGCAAGCAAAGGGTGACCACGGTGCGCGGCGACCTCCTGGACCTGCCCAACCTGATGCGGGCGCTGGCGCGGGCCAAGCCGGACGTGGTGGTGCACACCGCCGGGCTCATCGGCGGCCAGGTGGAGAACCCGCCCTACCGCGGTTTCCACACCAACACCGTGGGGTCGGTGAACGTGTTCGAGGCCTGCCAGCTCGCCGGGGTCAAGCGGCTGGTGCACGTCAGCACCTTCGGGGTCTACGACTGGGCCAACATCCGCAAAGGGCCTGTCACGGAGGCCGCCCCGCGCTGGGGCAACCGCTTCTACCCCTCCACCAAGGTCGCCAACGAGGTCATGCTGGACGCCTACGAGAACTACTACGGCACGGAGTGCGTGCGCATCCGGCCCAGCGGCGTGTACGGCCCCGGCCACTACCGCGGCGGCTCCGGCGGCGGCATCGCCATGAACGATCTGGTGCGCGCGTGCGTGGGTGAGGGACCCGTGGTGCTCGAGAAGCGGCACGTGGGACCCAACGACTTCATCTACGCCGCGGACGTGGGCCGCGGCATCGCCCTGGCGTGCGCCGCCAAGGGCGCGTCCGGCAAGGCCTTCAACATCGCCGTCGGAACGAACTACGGCCCGAAGGATTTCGTCAAGGCGCTGCGCAAGCTTTTACCGGGCCGGAGCGTGGAACTGGCCGAGGGGGCGGACCAAGGGACGGGACGCCCACGGGTAGACATATCCGCCGCGAAAGCGATCCTCGGCTACGAGCCGCAATACACGCTGGAGAAGGGGCTCGCGGACTACATGGAGGTGGTGGGGCGCCACGGCTTCTGGCATTGAGGCCGTGACGGGGTAGCCAACCTCGTCTACGCCGGCCTTCCCGCGCGGGCGGCAAAGTCCCGGAGGATGCGGTCGACGTCGACGCCCAACTCGCGTCCCTCGCGGATGACGCCTTCCTTCTGGCTGCTCCAGCTCTGGACGAACATGTTCTCCAGGAACTCGCGGTTGGCGGGGTCCTCGGCGAAGCGCGCGAGCTTCTCCATCACCATGTCCTCGTGCCCTTCCTCGTCGTCCACGATGTCCTTGGCGAGTTGCCGCACCTCCGGGTCCGGCGTGGTGTCGCGCATGTGCTCCATGAACACCACCGCGGACTTCTCGGCGATGTTGCAGAGGCGGAACGCGCGCACGTCGCCGGTGAGGAACTGGCTGAAGTAGCCGTCGTACGCCGCCACGGGCGCGTTGTCCTCGGCGCCCCGGCCGTCGAGGTAGTCCTTGATCAGCGCATGGTGCTTGTACTCGTCCGCCGCCTGCTCCGCCACGTGGGCGCGCTCGTAGGGCTCCAACTCGTCGTACTGCAAGAGCGCCTTGGTGAACGCCACCGCGTGGGCCAGCTCCTTCTTGGCCTGGCGCTGCATCAGCGCAACGAATTCCGGCGAGCGCGGATCCAGCTCGGCCAGCGCCTTGCGGATGGCGATGACGGGCCCTTCCAGCTCATCGTGGTAGCGGCTCCACAGCGATTCGACGAATTCCCTTCCGGTCATGACATGATTCCTCCACGTCGGGGTTGCCTCAAACTACCTGCCGGGCCGCTGCGGTGTCAATTCCCGATGCCTGATTTGGCGCTTTGCCGTGCGTGAGCGTACTGTTACAAAATCACGAGGATGTGGTTGCCGCGGGCGCCACGGATGCACTTACGCCGCGGCCCGTTGGAAAGGAGACTCGACATGGCGAAGGATGCGCGCAAGGCTTTCGAAGACGTCTCGCTGGGTGCCGGTAACAAGGCCTACGAGATCATCGCCGACCTCGATCCGGAATACGCGCGGCACCTGACGGGGCTGTTCGTGGACGGGACCTTCGGGCGTGAGGGCGCTCTCGACCGGAAGACCAAGGAACTGATCATGGTGGGCATCACCTGCGCCCTGAACCGGCCCCGTGGGGTGCGGCTCCACACCGAGCGGGCGCTCAAGCTCGGCGCCACGCCGCGGCAGGTGCTGGAGGCGGTGGAGGTGGCCGCCATACCGGGCGGCATGCCGGGACTGTGGCTCGGCGCGGAGACGCTGGACGCGATCCTGCGCGAACAAGGGCTGGGGTTCAAATGAGTGAAGCCCTCGGCCCGCTTCACGGGGTCCGGGTGCTGGACCTGACGCGGGTCCTGGCGGGTCCCTACTGCACCATGTTCCTGGGCGACCTGGGAGCGGAAGTCGTCAAGATCGAGCAGCCCGGCGTGGGTGACGACACGCGAAGCTGGGGGCCGCCGTTCCAGGGAGGCGAGAGCGCCTATTTCCTCTGCGTCAACCGCAACAAGCGCAGCGTCACCCTGGATCTCCGGACCCCGGACGGCATCGCGCTGCTGCGCCGGCTGGCGCTGCGCGCGGACGTGCTGATGGAGAATTTCCGGCCGGGCACGCTCGCCGGCTGGGGCCTGTCCGAAACGGAGATCCGGCGGGAAAACCCGCGGCTGATCTACGCCTCGCTTTCGGCCTTCGGCGCCAGCGGCCCTCTGAAGGACCGGCCCGGCTACGACCTCGCCATGCAGGCTTGGGGCGGCCTCATGAGCATCACCGGACCCGCCGGCGGCGAGCCCTCGAAGGTGGGGGTTGCCATCATCGACGTCGTTGCCGGTCTCATGCTGGGCCAGTCCATCGCCGCGGCGCTCTACGCGCGCGAGAAGACCGGTGAGGGGCAGAGGATCGAGACCTCCCTCATGGAGGCGGAGGTGGCGAGCCTCATCAACGCCGGCAGCAACTACCTCGTCACCGGCCAGGTGCCCGGACGCTGGGGCAACGCCCACCCCAACATCGTGCCCTACCAGAGCTTCCCGACGGCGGACGGCCACTTGGTGGTGGCCATGGCCAACGAGGCCATCTGGGCGCGCTTTTGCCGGGCGGCGGGGCGGCCGGAGCTGGCGGAAGACCCCCGTTTCGACACCAATGCGCACCGCGTGGAGAACCGGGACGCCCTCATCGAGCTCCTGAACGAGCTTTTCCGCGCGCGCCCGCGCCGGGATTGGATCGAGCTCCTGAACGAAGCGGGCGTGCCGTGCTCGCCGGTGCAGGACATCGGGGAAGTGTTCGAATCCCCACAGGTGCGGGCCACGGGTATGCTGCGGGAGATCGACCACCCCACCGCCGGCAAGGTACGCATGGCCGGGCTGCCGGTGAAGTTCTCGGGCACGCCGGCGTCCATCCGGCTGGCGCCGCCGCTGCTGGGGGAGCACAACGAGCAGGTGCTGAGGGAGTGGTTGGAGTTGGACGAAGCGGAGGTCGCGGAGGTCCGGAGCCGGGGAACCCTCGGTTCGTGACGGGAAAAGGACAAACAAGGACACCGGCATGCGACAGGGAATGACCTTTGAAGAATACCGTCCGGGCGAAGTTTTCCGGACCGCCCGGCGCACCGTGACGGAGACCGACGTGGTCCAGTTCGTGAACCTGGTCGGGCTCATGGAACCTCTTTTCATCGACGCCGAGTACATGCGCGACGAGACCGAGTACGGCGGGCGCATTGCCCCCGGCAGCCTGACCTTCGGAATGGCCGAGGGGCTGACCACCCAGACCGGCATGCTGCACGGGACGGGTCTGGCCTTCGTCGGCCTCGAAGGCATGCGGCTGTTCCAGCCGGTGAAGGTGGGCGACACGATCTCGGTCGAGATCGAGGTGCTCGACGGCCGCAGGACAAAGTCGCGCAACGCGGGCATCGTCCGTTGCCGGCACGTGGTCACCAACCAGCGCGGCGAGACGGTGATGGACTATACGGTGAAACGACTGATCCGCGGACAGGGGGCTTAGGCGTGATGGGACACGGACCGGAACCGTTCGGCTCGAACGCTATTGCCCCCGCTGTTCGCCGGTAGGTTCGTCGGGGAAGAGCGCCTTGCGCAGTTGCACGAGGAACTTGGGGTCCAGCTCGAACAGCCCCTTGACGGTCTTCTCGATGGCCGCGCCGTCCAGCGGGCGGACCTCCAACCCCAGCCTGTTGGCCTCCGCAACGAAAGCCGGGTCGGCCACGGTGTCGGCGAACGCCTTGCGCAGCCTGGCCACTTGTTCGTCCGGCGTCCCGGGAGGGAGCGTATACGCCCGCGCCAGCTTGGCCGGGTCGTGGACGCCGTACATGAGCAGCATGCGGGCGTTCTGGGTCTTGGCCAGGTCCACCGCGTTGGGGACGGACGGCAGCTCGGGGTGCGGCGCCGCCATGGCCTGGAGCACCACCCGAGCTTCCCCCGCGGCAAGCATCTTCTCCCACGTCTTCCTGACCGACTGCCAGTGCCAGCAGCCGCCCGCCACCTCCTGCTTGCCGGCGGCCAGCCGGAGACTCTCAAGGCCCCTGTAGCCCGGTATGAGCTTGACCGGCAGGCCCAGGGCGGTGGCGACGACACGGGACATGTTCGTCGCGGCCTCGTCCCGCCCGATGCCGCCCAGCTTGACCGGCCTCTTGCCGCCCGCCCAACCGGCCAGGTCCGCGATGCCGCTCGCCTTGGTGAGGACGCATACCGGATGCAGCGGCACGACCGCGCCCACCCAGCCGAAGCGCCGCGTGTCGACCTTCACGTCGGTTCGACCGAAGATCTGTTTGTGGATGAGGTCGCCCGCCCAGTGGCCCACCGTCCGGCCGTCGGGCTTGGCCTCGCGGTAGAGGTACTCCGCCGCCACGCTGCCGCCGCCGCCGGCCAGGTTGCCCACCACCACCTTGGGGCGTTCCGGCAGATGCCGTCCGATGTGGCGCGCCAGCAGGCGAGTGTAGCTGTCGAAGACGCCGCCGGCGCCGGCGCCCACCACGAAGGTGAGGGTACGCTCATCGGCGCCGGCGGCCGCGGTGGAAAACGGTGGGAGCGCCAGCAACAGGACGGCTGCGAGGGTACCTCTGGAGAGAATCGCCACCACGGCTCCGGGGTCGTCGCGTTCCCTTGCTTGCGGCGCGGCGCGAGCGGGTCGTGCGGGCGCTACGCCCCGTTGAGCCGCGGCATGACCTCCTTGTGGAACAGGTTCAGGGAGTCGATCACCTTGTCGTGGGCGAGGTTGCCGATGTGGAACATGCCCATGAAGTGGTCGGCGCCGATCTGGCTCATCTGCTGGTTGACCTGTTTCGCCACCGTATCGGGGCTGCCGGCGATGACGAAACCGGAGTCGATGAGCTGCTCCCAGGTCATGGGATGGAAATTGACCCGCTGCTCGTTGCCCGGGCGGAAGTAGCTGGCGGACCGGGCGCTGACCATGGCGGCCTTGACCCGCTGCTGGTCGACGGCGACCTCGGTCTTGGCCTCGTTGAAGCCGCGGTTCCACAGCGTGAAGAAGTAGCGCAGCGGCGGCTCCGCCACCGCCCGCGCCTGTTCGTCGGTCTCGGCCACGTGGATGTGGCGGCAGAGGATGAAGTTCTCCGGACCGCTCTCCCAGCCGTTGTCCCCCGCCACCTTGCGGTAGTAGTTGAACGTGTCCTCGATCTGGTCCGTGGTCTGGTACACCTGCGCGATGGGGATCTCGCGCGCGCAGCACCACTCGATGGACTCGGCGCTGCGCGCCGCCACCCAGATGGGCGGATGCGGCTGCTGCACCGGACGCGGCCAGATGGCGCAGTTCTCGAACTGGAAGAAGTCGCCCTCGTAGCTCCACACCGGCTCGGTCCACGCTCTCATGATGACGTCGAAGGCCTCGCCGAAGCGCCCGCGGGACTCCTGGGGCTTGACGTTGTACCACAGGTATTCCGACGGGATGCCGCGTACGAAGCCCGCGATCAGGCGGCCTTCGGACAGGCAGTCGATCATGGCGTACTCTTCGGCCACGCGCACCGGGTGCTGGCGCAACGGCAGGATGTTGCCGAGCACGCCGATCTTGATGCGGCTGGTCTTCTGACTCAGTGCCGCCGCGATGAGGTTCGGCGACGGCATGGTGCCGTAGGCGCTGTAGTGGTGCTCGTTGAAGACCACACCCTCGAAGCCCAACTCCTCGCAATAGGCCATCTCTTCCAGGTGTTCCCGGTAGTTGCGCGAGCCAACCGGCGGATTGAAGTAGCTGCTCGGCACCGGCGTTCCCGGAACGTCCTCGGGGACTTCCGGATAGGCCAGCAGGTCGAAGTTGTAGATTTTCATACGGGTCGATCTCCTTTGCGGGCGGCCATGGGGACAAGGGATGCTGCATCAGGGCCGGAGAACTAAACTAGTCCCATCCCACGCTCACTGTCAATCACGCCCCGGGACGGTGAGTCCCCAGGCAACACTACCCCGTGAACATCTCAATGAGCGTCCCCGGCGGGAACGGCAGGCTCAACGAGTACTCGAAGACCGCGTAGAAACCAGCCCAGGCACACAGCGTGAGGATGATGCTGATAGGCAATTTCTCGCCGGCGCCCACTTTGAGGAACAGGAACGTGCACAGGGGCACCGTGATGGGAAAGCCGAGCAGCCAGATGGAAGCGAAGAAGCCGAGAATCCAGCCCACGATGGTCACCGTCCGCCGCACGACCACCGGGTCCGCTCCCGCGGGTGCCGCCCCCTCCTTCCGATGTCTCAGGAAACCCATGACGTCGATCTCGAGCTGTGCCAGACAGAGCACGATGCCCGGGATGCCGATGACCCAAGGGAACAGGCTGGCGCGATAGCCCCAGTCCCGCGCCTCCCAGACGCCCCAGGAGAATCCCGCCAGGAGCACCGCCGTGAAGACGATATGCCAGGTTGTGAGGCCTTTGGGCGCGCCGGCGACTTCCATCTCCGGCACAGGTACCGTCGCGGGCACGGCCCCGGCGGCCCGCCGTCCGGCATCACGCCGCCGCTGGTAGATCGGGTAGAGGATGCCCGCCAGGATGATCGCCGCGATGATCAGCACCCCCGGGAAGCCCACCCATACCCAGCCGTAGTTGTCGGTAGCCAGGAACAGGTTCTTCTCCGCCAGCGAGCCCAGCACGAGGCCCAGGAGGAGCGGCGGGCGCGGCCAGTCGAGCTGCACCATGACCCAGCCCACGAGTCCGAAGGCCAGCACCACGATGAGGTCCTCGAAGGCGTTGTTCTGGGCGAAGCCGCCCAGGTAGATGAGCACCAGCAGGAACGGCAGCACCAAACTGCCGCGCACTTCGGTGATGCGCGCGAGCTGCTTGAGGAAGATGAAGCACACGGAGACCGTGATGAGGTTCGAGACCACCACGATCCACACGAACGAGAACGTGAGGTCGAGGTGCCCTCCCCTGCTGGCCGGTTCCAGCATGGGCGGGCCGGGCACGAGGCCCTGGATTATGAACGCCCCGAGGAGGATGGCCATGGTGACGCTGCCCGGCACGCCGAAGGCGATGGTGGGTACGAGCGCGCCGCCCAGGTTCGAGTTGTTGGCGGCCCCGGGTCCCAGCACCCCTTCCACCGCCCCCTTGCCGAAGCGCTCCTTGTCGGGGGTGCTCTGCACCGCGTGGGCGTAGGCGACCCACTGGGAGACGGCGCCGCCCATGCCGGGAATGATGCCGATATAGGTGCCGATGGCGCTGCAGCGCAGCACCAGGCCCCAATGGCGGAAGGTATCCTTGACGCCCTCCATGACGCCGCCGAGCTTGCCCACCTTCCCTTCCGCGATGCTGGACCCCTTGACCCAGAGCTCGATGACCTCGGGGATGGCGAACAGACCGAGGGTCACCGGCACCAGCTTGATGCCGTCCCACAGGTAGAGGTTGTCGAAGGTGAAGCGCTCGATGCCGGAAATGGGATCGAGTCCGACGGTAGCGAGCATGAGCCCCAGCGCCGCCGCGGTGAGGCCCCTTACGACGGCCTCACCGCTCAATGCGGCCAGGAAGGTGACCCCCAGGAGCGCCAGCATGAAGAACTCCGGCGAGCCGATGGCAAGCACCAGCGGCCGGACGATGGGGATGGCCAGGGCCAGGGCAAAGGCGCCGAACACGGCCCCCACCAGCGAGCTCATGAGCGACGCGCCGAGGGCGCGCCCGGCCTCCCCCTTCTTGGCCATGGGATGGCCGTCGACAATGGTGGACGCGGTAATGGCCTCCCCTGGAATGCCGAACAGGATTGAAGTGATGTCCCCGGTGGTGGCCGTGACCGCGGACATGCCCAGGAGGAAGGCGAACGCCTCCACCGCCTCCATCTTGAAGATGAACGGCAGCATCAGCGCCAGCGTGACCGGCCCGCCGAGGCCGGGCAGTATGCCCACGGCGAAACCGATCACGATGCCCAGCATCATGAGCGTGAAGGTAGTGGCCGTGAAAACCTGTGCTAGGCCGGCCCCGAAGGCCTGAACCATTTCGCCCATGATCCCTGACTTTCAGTGAAAAAGAGGTGAGCCCGCAAAGGAGTGGCCGGGCAACCGGCAGAGCGGCCTTGACGGCTGTCCGCCAAGGCCAGCCAATCCGGCACATGGAGGAGACCGTTCCCCGGCTCACGCCGAGCGCGGCCGGGAAACGGTCTCCTCCATCCAATACACGACTACTTCTTCGGCAACAGGGTCTTCTTCAACAAGGACAACGTGGCGTCGTCCATATCGTAGAGTCCTTGCATCTTCTTCGCCACCCAATTGCCGTCGTGGGGGTTCAACTCCACCTTCGACTTCTTGGCGGCGGCGACCAGCTCGGGGTCCTTCAAGGTATCCACGAACGCCTTCTGGAGCGCCTTGACCCGGTCCGCGGGCACTCCGGGCGGCAGGCTGTAGGGCCGCGACAGCGCGCGGTAGACGTCAGCGGCTACCCCCAACAGCTTCTTGCCGGTGTCGCCCTTGGCCAAATCGAATGCCACCCCCACGTCCTTGAGGTCGGGATGCTTGTCGGGGCCCACCTGGAGGACGGGCTTGACGTTGCCGCTTTCGATACCCTGGCTCCACGTCGGCTTGATCGACTGCCACGCCCAGCAGCCGCCGTCGATCTCGCCCTTTTCCGCCGCCAGCCGTATGGTCGCGGTACCGCCGTAACCCTCGATGATCTGTATCGGCAGGTCCGTCGCGGCCTTGATCAGCTTGGGCACGTCGTCGGTGGTCGAGCCAGGACCGGTGGCGCCGATCTTGACCGGCCTCTTGGAGTTGAGCCAGTCATTGACGTTGCTGATGCCGCTGGCCTTGGTGAGCGCACAGGTGTTGTCGTCGGTAGACGGGACACCGAGCCAGTTGAACTTGCGCCCGTCGAACCGGATGCCCTTCTTGCCGAGCACGTGCTGCAACACCAAGGGGCCGATCCAGTTACCGATGGTCAGGCCGTCCGGCTTGGCCTTGGCGTAGATGTAGTTGGCGGCGATCATGCTGCCGGCGCCGGTCCGGTTCTGCACCACCGTCCTGGGATTGCCGGGCACATGCTTGCCGAAATGGCGGGCGATGAGCCGGGTGTAAGTGTCGAAACCCCCGCCCGGAGAGAATCCGACCACGAAACGAATGGTCTTGCCCTTGAAGAAGTCGTCCGCTCCCAATGAGAGGGACGGCACCAACACAAGGACAAGCGCCGAGAGCATCAAGATTCGGAGTAACCGATGGACCATGACGAACCTCCTACGCTTTGTCTTCGGCGTCTCGCCGGGGCACCGTTCATCAACGGGCATGGACGGTCCGCGTGACCGCTTCCAGCCCGTCGATGAGTAATCCCTCACCGTGAGACACCGCAACGATATTAAACTCACGTTTTTCGCACAAATCACAGGCAAAGGGAAGCGCGCACGGGCAACCGCTCCATCTGCAACCGCGCGGGCATGCGCCACGGCGCCGGCGGCGATTTGCTCTCCGAGGCGGAATATGAGAAACATCTGTCCGAGGCGCTTCCCAACGCCGACGACGAGCGCGTCCTGAACGAGGTCTTCAAGGACAGGACCGGGTTCTTCGGATGAACCGGCGGTCCGCCTCGCCGACTCCCTTTGCGAGCAAGGAGAACCCGTGAATCGATTCTGCCTGGTGTGTCAGAACGTCGACTGCAAGAGCCGCGGCTCCGAGGAGATCATGCAGGAACTCCAGGAGCGGGTGGCGGCCAAGGGGCTGGAAGACGTGGAGGTGCGTTCGTACATGTGCTTCGGCGCCTGCCAGGAAGGCCCCAACATGGTCCTCTACCCCGACAGGTTCTGGTACGCCGGCGTCAAGAGCGAGGACCTGGACGACATCGTCGAGCACCTGGCCGGCGGGCCGGCGGTGGAGCGGCTGGACAAGATCGACCCCTCCCTCAAGGAACTCATCTACCAGTTGCTCGACACCGGAGTGTTTTAACGGCCATGGAAGGCATCCTGTTCCCGGGCGGCGTGCCCGAGGGGCTCGAAGGGCTGGACGCCTATCGCGCCCGCGGCGGCTATCAGGCCGTGGAGCGGCTCGCCGGGACGTCCCCGGAGGATATCGTAGCCAAGGTGGAGGCGTCGGGCCTGCGCGGCCGCGGCGGCGCCGGGTTCCCCACCGGTCGCAAGCTCGCTCTCACCCTGGAGTGCCCCGAAACGCCCCGCTACGTCGTGATGAACGGCGGCGAGGACGAACCCGGCAGCAAGAAGGACCGGGTGCTGATGGAGAATGTCCCCCATCTCATCCTCGACGGGATCATTCTCGCGGCGTACGCGGTGCAGGCGGAGAAAGCCTACCTCTACATCAACCACGGCTACGAGGCGGCCACCCGCGCGATGGAGACGGCCATCGAGGAAGCCCGGCAGGCCGGGTACTGCGGCGCGGACGTCGCCGGTTCGGGTTTCAGCCTCGAGATCGTCATGGTGCCCGCGCCGTCGAACTACGTCGCCGGCGAGGATACCGCGGCCCTGGAAGTCATCGAAGGCAAGGAAGCGCTGCCGCGGCAGAAGCCGCCCTTCCCGGTCACCGAGGGCCTGTTCGGCAAGCCCAGCCTGGTCAACAACGTCGAGACCCTGGCCAACATCGCGCCCATCGTGAACAAGGGGCCGGAGTCCTTCCGTGCCGTGGGCACCGCGGACAGCCCGGGCACCATGGTCTTCTCGCTCGGGGACGAAATGGAGCGCCCCGGGGTCTACGAGCTGCCCTTGGGGACCCCGCTGCGCCACCTCGTGGAGGGGTGCGGCGGCGGCTTGAAGCACGGCAAGGCCATCAAGGCCATCCTTCCAGGCGGCCCGTCATCGGGATTTCTGCTGCCCGAGAGCCTCGACCTGCCCCTGGACCACAACTCCCTCCGCGAAGCGGGGTCTTCCATCGGCTGCGGCGTGGTGAAGGTCCTCACGGAAGACGATTCCGTGTTGGACGAGGTGGTGCGCATCGCGGATTTCTTCGCCCGGGAATCCTGCGGCCAGTGCCCCGCCTGCCGCATGGAAACCAACATGCTGGTGGCGCTGCTCAAGAAGGTTCAGGCGGGCGAGGGGAACGATGCGCTGGTGGAACAGTTCGGGAAGGTGATCGCCTTCAACAAGGGCAAGGGGTTCTGCAGCCTGATCAACATGCCGGGGCCGCCCATCGAGAGCGCCGTCCGGCTCTTCCCGGAAGAGTTCCGCGGCGCGTGACGGGCGGCGGGACGGACAGCCGCGGCTGTCACGGTCACATGTTGAGGTTCTTTTTCGGTACGTTGTAGACCACGCCGTCCGCGTCCCGCACAAGACACATGTCGTTGCTCCATTCCTCCACCACCTCCAACTCGTCTCCCGGCGAGAAAGTGGTCTCCTCGATGGATGAGTTCTTGTTCGCCTGATACTTGTAGGTGAATCCTTCCTTGACCGTGGCCATCCGAGGCCCCTCCCTTCGCTGTGTTTTCGAAGTCGCTTCCCGGGCTTGCCCACCGCGGGCGGGGGGTTGAAACCGCTCCCGCGACCTGCCGCGCTAACGTGTCCCGCCGGGTTCGCACCAACTGCCGCGGCGGGTGGGATGGCGCAACGCTTCGTCGAGACTCGCCAGAAAAGCCTCCCTCGGCACCTCCCGCGCGCCGAGGCTCAACATGTGGGAAGTTGTAACTTGGGCGTCGATGAAATGGAAGCCCCAGCCGGCGAGCCGCTCCACCAGCCGCGCCAACGCCACCTTGGAGGCGTCCGTCGCCCGGTGGAACATGGACTCGCCGAAGAACCCGCGCCCGAGGGCGATGCCGTAGATGCCGCCCACCAGTTCGCCGCCGCGCCGGCATTCCACCGAATGGGCCAGGCCCGCGTCGTGTAGCCGCACGTAGGCCTGTTCCATCTCCGGCGTGATCCAGGTGCCGTCCTGGCCGTGCCGGTCCACCGACGCGCAAGCGCGGATCACGCCGCGGAAGTCCGCGTCGAAGGTCACGTCGAACCTCCCCTGGTTCAGCACCCGCCGCAGCCGCCTCGAGACATGGAAATCGTCGAGATCGAGGACGCACCTCGGGTCCGGCGACCACCACAGGATGGGCTGGCCCACGCTGTACCACGGGAAGATGCCCATGGAGTACGCCAGCAGGAGCCGCGCGCTGCCGAGGTCGCCTCCCACCGCCAGAAGCCCGCCGGGTTCCGCCTCGTGCGGGTCGGGAAAGACGAGTTCCCGGGTCAAGCGATAGACAGGCATGTAGGAACCATGATGAATCGAAGCCGGGGATTCAAGGAACCATCCTTGCACCGGCTTCGGCCAAACGCCGCGTCGATCCGGAACAAACACGTTGACGAGTCGTGCCGTTCGGGGCACAATCGCGACATATCGTTCGGTGTGGCAGACGGGGAACCGCCATGTTCAAGAGAATCGACCATGTAGCGCTCCATGTCGCGGACCTGGATCGCGCCATCACCTTCTATGAGGACAACTTCGGCTTCCGGAAGTACTTCCAGCATCAGTCCAACGCGGGCATGCAGATCGCGTACCTCAGGCTCGGCGACACCGTGCTGGAACTGACCCACAAGAGCGACGGCTCCATGACCGGTTTCCACTTCTGTCTGGAAACGGACAACCTCGACGAAACGGTGGCCGATTTGCAGCGGCGCGGAGTGCCGCTGCTGCGCGCCCCCCACGACACCGCGGCGCGGGAGCCGCGTGAGGAAGGCTGGCGCCGGGTGGTCTTCGGCGGCCCCGACGGCGAGCAGATTGAACTGCGCGGCTAGCAACCCGTTACGGGGGCTATCGCCTACAACGCCGAGGAACACGTTCAGGGATCATGGCAGACTACGAAGCTCAGACCATCAGGCTCGATTGCCCCTGTTGCGGCGCGACGCTGATCGTCGATCCGTCGCTGGCGGTGGTGCTGCGGCACGAAGCGCCGCCGCCGCAGCACAAGGCGCCGGACCTGAAGGACGCCGGCCGCATGCTTCGGGAAGAAGCGACACAGCGCGATCAGAAGTACCGGCACATCCTCGACGCGGAAAAGGACAAGGGCAAAGTGCTCGACCGCAAGTTCCAGGAGCTGTTCAAGAAGGCCAAGGACGAGCCCATCGAGAAGCCGCTCAAGGACATCGACCTGGACTAGCCTCAACCGCCGCGATCCCGGCCCTCCGGCAACGCCGCGGATCGTTGCCGTCCCCGTCCTCCCTCAACACGGCCTGACGGCCGCCGCCTCGTACCCGTAGACCAGCTCCAGCAACTGTTTCACCATGCGGGCCGTCGCGCCCCAGATGTCCCAGTCCTCGTATTGAAAGTGGTAGATGGGCTCCGACCGCCGGGACAGGCGCGAGTCCAGGGTGAGTGCGTCCTGCCGCAGCAGTGCGGCCACCGGCACGGAGAACACCGCGGCCGTTTCCCGAGGGTCGGGTTTGAACTCGTAGGGATGGGGAATCAGACCCACGAACGGGGTCACCAGGAAATTGTACCCGGCCACCACCTGGTCGAGCTGGCCCACGATGCGCACATGATCGGGGTCGATGCCGATCTCTTCCCGGCTCTCCCGGAGCGCCGCGGCCAACGCGCCGGCGTCTTCCGGGTCGACGCTGCCGCCCGGAAACGCCACCTGCCCGCTGTGGGAACTGAGGTTCGCAGCCCGTAACGTGAGGATCAGGTAGTCGCCGTCCGCGCGCTCCTGGATCGGAGCGAGGACCGCCGCCGGCCGGAAGTCGTCTCCGGCGACGGCTTTGGGAGTCCGGGTCCGGAGGATCTCGAATCTCTCGGGGTGCGCCATCACGTCCGCCACCGGTTTCGCGAAGCGTGATCCGGCAGACTTCCGGCTACTCCTCCCGCTTCAGCGACTCCGGGAAGTAGCGGGACGGCACCCACACCTTCGCGTCGAAGTTGGTGCATCCGAGAATCCGCAGCTCGCGCATGATGCGGATGTAGTCCGGCGACTCGATGAAGCCCTGCCATGCCTGGAGGGAGTCGAACTCGACCATGATGGCGACCTGGGGGCTGACCTCCAGCGGGTTGCGCAGGTTGCGGATCTCGCGGACTCCGGGGGCCGCCAGGGTCATGGGCAGCCAGTCGTTCTTCGCCTTGTTGCTGTAGATGGTGAGGTTGGCCTTCTGGTCGGGCAGGTCCCACTGAACGATGTAATATACCATGCTTGTTCCTTGCCTGTTCCTTACATGAGGGTGCGGACGAGCCCGCCGTCGATCAGGATAGCCGTGCCGGTGATGTAGCTCGCGCGGTCGGAGCCGAGGAAGACCACCAGGTCGGCCACTTCCTCGGACTGCCCGAAACGTTTCACGGGGATCTCCTCCCGGCTCTGCTGCTGCACCTGCTCCAGCGGCAGGTTCATCCGCTTGGCCCGGGCCACGTTGAGGCTGTGGTGCCGCTCGGTGTCGATGCGGCCGGGCAGCACCGTGTTGACGAGGATGTTGTCCGGCCCCAGCTCGCGCGACAAGGTCCGCGCCCAGCCCACGACGCCCGTGCGGAACGTGTTGGACAGGATCAGGCCGGCGATGGGCTCCTTGACCCCGTAGGAAGTGATGTTGATGATGCGTCCCGCCCCCACCTTCTTCATGTGCGGCACGGCCTCGCGGGTGAGCCGCACGGTGCCCATGAGGCTCAGGTTGTAGGCCGCCATCCAGTCGTCCTCGCTCAGGGCGTCGAAGGTCCCGAACGGAGGGCCGCCGGCGTTGTTCACGATCACGTCCACGCGCCCGAAGGCCTCGACGCTCTTTTCCACGTAGTTGCGGATGTCGTCGTAGCTGGACATGTCCGCCGGCGTGGCCAGGACCTCGCCGCCGGTGGACTTGCGGATCTCCTCCGCGGCCTTCTCCAGCGCCTCGCTGCCGCGGGCGCACATGCTCACCTTGGCCCCCTCGCGGGCGAAACCCTCGGCGATGGCCCGCCCCATCCCCTGGCTCGCGCCCGCCACCAGCGCCACCTTGCCTGTCAAACCCAGATCCATCCAAAGCTCCTTGTCATGTCGGGCGCCGTCACTTCTGCGTCCAGTAAATGTTGTCGTCGAACTCGGAATCCAGCCGCATCAGGTAGAGCGCCAGCATCCCGTGGGCGCCCAGCGGACGCAACTGCCGCGGGTCCCGGGTCTTCAGGGCGGCGACCTCCTCGTCGCTCAGGTCATAGCCGGACAAGGCCGTGTCGAGGTCGGACTTGGCCTGGTCCACGGCGCCGGGCTTCATCTTGAGGTCGAAGAGGAACCGGTTCAGGTGATATCGGCTCATGAGGTGCTCTCGGGTGCGTTGTGGTCGCGGACTCGGCCGGGTGAGGGGTGCCGGAGCGTCAGATCTTCCAACTGGCGAAACCCCATCCGGTGGCGACGTGGTCGGGCATGTAGAAGGTGTCGGCGGCCGGCGTGTCGCTCACGGCTCCCACCGTGACCATCCAGTTCAGGAACTCGGTGTTGCCGGACTGGCGCAGTTGCTCCAGGGTCAGGTCCGCCAGCGCGGCGCCCCGGCCCGCGCGCATCCGCTCCAGCAACCCTTGGTCGAAGCTCGTGTCGATCTCGCCGATCCGGGGCGACCCAGGAAAGTGCGACAGCCCACCGGTGGCGAGCATGGCCACCCGTTCGGGCGCCGCGTCCGCCACCTCCCGGATCAGCCTTCCAAGCGCGTAGCAGCGGGCCGGCGTGGGCAGCGGGTCGATCCAGGTGTTGACGAAAATCGGCAGGATCGGGATCTCCGGCTCGCGCAGCAGGAAATGCAGCGGCACGAGCTGGGTGTGCTGCAGCTCGATGTCCTCGCCGAAGGACAGGTCGAGACCGGCGTCCACCCCGGCCTTCAGGATGGCGCGGCCGAGATCGGCATGGTTGCGGTAGTGGAACCGGTGGCGGGTGAACTGGCCGCGCACCTCGTCCGCCAGCGTCACGAAGAACGTCGGTATGTTGTCGAAGAAGAAGTTCACGAACTGGTCGTTGGCCACCACGATCAGCACGTCGGGCCGGGCCGCTTCAAGGTCGGCGCGAAGCACGGAAAAAGCGTGCTCGGCGTCCTGCCGCAGCTTCTGCTGCGCCTCCAGGGAGGGCCTGGTCCCGGCCGCCTGCGGCGCCATGCGGTAGTGGAGCGTCATGAACTCTTCCCACTCCGCGCCCGGTTCGAGCAGGATGTTGGGGGCGTGGCTTGCGGCCACGGCGGCGACGAATGGCATCTTGAGCGGATTCCCTTCTGAATGGGTGGCAAATGATGGTATAATCCGGTCCAACAAATTTCAACCAGCCCCAAGGCTCATCGACAGTCGCCGTCCACCATCCGTCATTCCCGCGAAAGCGGGAATCCAGGGGTGGAGCGGGGCAAGGCCAGGGACAAGTTCATGCGGAAATGGTTCTGGTGCGTTCTCCTCGTCTACGGACTCGCGGCTTTCCCCGCCCCTTCAATGGGGGAGCCGTGGGAGCCCGCTACCGCGGTTTTTGAATACCGTGAGCCCACCGACGACGAGACCGGCGAAAGTCACGCTTCCACGATCATCGGGGACCGGACGACGTACATCGCCGAACACAAGGACACCCTGCTCGACGTCGCCCGCCGGAACCACCTCGGCTACACGGAGCTGATGCTGGCCAACCCGGGCGTGGACCCCTGGCTGCCCGGCAAGGGCACGCCGGTGGCGATCCCGTCCCGGTGGATCCTTCCCGACGCCCCGCGCGAGGGCATCGTCCTCAACATCCCCGAGATGAGACTGTACTACTATCTGCCGGACTCCAGGGTGATGACGTTTCCGCTTGGGGTGGGCGTCGAGGGCCAGCACACGCCCGCGGGGAAGTACCGCATCCGGCAGAAGCGCGAGAACCCCACCTGGTACGTGCCGGTTTCGATCCAGAAAGAGCGGGGGCCGGACCAACCCAAGGTGGTCCCGCCGGGGCCTGACAACCCGTTGGGCAAGTACTGGATGCGCCTGGACCATACCAGCTATGGCATCCACGGCACCAACCACCCCTGGGCCATCGGCCGCCGCGTGACGCACGGCTGCATCCGCCTCTACCCCGAGGATATCGCCTACCTCTATTCCATGGTTCCGGAGGGGACGCCCACGCGCGTGCTCTACCAACACGCCAAGGTGGGTGTCCGGGACGGGAAGGCCTACTTCCAGGTCTACCGCTACGGGCGCGCCACCGACAGCGAGCTCATGGCCATCCTCATCGGGCGGATCGTCAGCCTCAAGCTCGACGTCGACCTGCGCAAGTTGCGGGAACTCCTGCCGGACCTGCCCGACGGCGCCATGACCCCCCTGCCGCCGCGGGAAACGAAACCCCTGATGGCGGATACCGCCGCGGGAACCGCCTCCTGAAACACGCCGCGGAGCGGCATCACGTCCGGTACTTCTCGTCCAGGGCGTACTTCTCCTCGAGCCCCACGATGTCGTGGAAGTCGTCGAACGGCAGCAGCCCGTCCATGAGTTCCTTGGCGGTGCCTTTTTCCCGGAGGTTGGAGTAGTACTTCTGCAGCGCCATGGCCGCTGAATAGAGCGGACCCACCGGCCACACGATCAGTGTGAAGCCCAGCTCCCGCAACTCCGCCGGCGTCATGAGCGGCGTGACCCCGCGCTCGATCATGTTGGCCACCAGCGGACCGGGGATGTTGCGGGCGATCTCGCTCATCTCCTCGCGGCTCTCCGGCGCCTCGATGAAGACGGCGTCGGCGCCGTTCTCCTTGAAGGCGAGGCCGCGCCGGATGGCCTCTTCCAGTCCCAGGGCCTGGCGTGCGTCGGTCCGGGCCACGATGAAGAGATCGCCGTCCGCGCGCGCCGCCGCCGCGGCGTTGAGCTTCTTCAAGTACTCGTCCAGCGGCACCACCTGCTTGCCGCGCATGTGGCCGCAACGCTTGGGCCACACCTGGTCCTCCAGGAACATGCCCGCCGCCCCCGCCCGCATCAGCTCGTTGACGGTGCGCACCACGTTGACCGCGTTGCCGTACCCCGTATCCGAGTCCACGATCACCGGCGTCCGCACCGCGCCGCAGATGCGGTAGATGGTGTTCAGCATCTCGGTCTGCGTGAGGATGCCGAAGTCCGGCTCCCCCAGGAACGTCGCCGAGATCCCGTACCCGGTGGTGAAGATCACGTCGAACCCCGCGCGCTCGGCGATGCGCGCGCTCAGCGCGTCGTAGACACCGGGCATGACCAGGGTTCCCTGCCGGTCGAGAGCTTCCTTGACTCTGCTCATTTGGGCCTCCAAGGAATTATTTGACGGGTGACGTCGCCGCGAAGCCGGCCGGAAGCAGTAACGCCGGGGTCGCGGCCTATTCCGCGGGAATCTCCACGATCACGTCGCCGAGCACCTTGGCGACGCAGCCCAGTCGGTCGGCTTCGTCCGATTCGAGCATGGACAGCGTGAGCTCTTCGTTGTCGTCCATGGGGCTCAGGTTGTTCTGCCCTGCCAGGATCCTGACCTTGTCGGTGCCGCAGATGGCCTCGGTGCAGTCGTGGCGCAGCTTGACCCCGTTGCGTATCGCGGCCACCAGGATGGTGGTGCCGTCCTCGACCTCGAAGCTCTGTCCCAGGGGCATGAAAGTGACTTTGGGCATGGCGGGTTTGTAGGAGACGGCCGGAGGGATGTCAAGTTTCGCCCTAGTGTCGCGTCCCGCAAATACCTGCGATAAGTTGCGCAGGATTTTTTGTCGTCGGCAAGGCGCGATGACGAGCAGTGGCAGGCACCACGCGAGGAAGAGCAA